>NZ_CAXFCL010000139.1:0-28197 GCF_964000955.1 uncultured Abyssibacter sp. | reverse complement strand
GTGCTGCCGGACATCAGCCGGGGCGTGCAGGCCCTGGAGGCCGGGCGTCTGGATCAGGCCGAGAAGAACTTGCTGCCGCTGGCCAAGCGCGGCTTCGTGGACGCGCAGCATCACCTCGCACGTCTGTACAAGGAAGTCGGCACGCCGGCCACGCGCGACGAGGCGATCCGCTGGTTCGAGCAGTCGGTGGCCAAGTACCCGATGGATGCCGATCCGCTGGGGCGCCTGCGCTTCGAGGCGACCGGCGACCCGCAGCATCTGAAGGAGGTCGAGGCGGTGCTGCGCAAGCATCACCAGCTCGGCGATCCGGATGCGCTCAAGCGACTGGTCCGGCTTTATCGGGACTACCCCGGGCTGGCGGATGACGAGACGGTCGGCGACACGCTGGGCGTTGCGCTGGCCACCGATGATCCCGACACCATCGCGTCGGTAATCGACTGGTACCGCAAGAACGACGGCGTGCGCGAGAACTTCGTGCAGCTGATCCAGCTCTGTGCCCGTCACTATCGGCGGGTCGATCAGTGTCTGCCCGATCTCGCGCTCAACGCCCGCATGGGACGCAACCCCGAGCGTGTGCGGGAGCTGATGGATCGCGCGCTCGCGCGGTACCCAAGCGAGCGGGTCGACGCCGATCTGCTCTACAGCATGGCCTCCGATCTGCTGACCAACGACGTGCCGCAGCCGCCGATGCAAGCCGAGGCCATCGAGTTGCTGACGGCGGCCAGCGAGCGGCATGTGCCGGCGCTGGCGCGGCTGGGCGAGCTGCTTACCGACCGGCCGGACCTGATCGACGACGCCAATCCGATCGAGATGCTGGAGGAGGCGCATGCCGCCGGCTCCGCCGAAGCGGCGCTGACGCTGGGTCGCGCCTACATGAACGGCACGCTGGTCGAGATCGATCCCGCCCTGGCCGAGCAGTACCTGTCCGAGGCGGCGGAAACGCTGCCGGCCGGCAAGTTCTCGCTGGCCCGGTTCTACATGCGTGGCTTCGCCGGCGACGAGGCCTACGTGCGCGCCGCGCCCCTGCTGCTGGGGGCGGCGCGGGACGGCTATCGCCGCGCCGACCTGGATCTGGCCCGGTTTTATGCCGACAACCGCGTGGTCAAGGCCAACCCGGCCTATGCCTTCGCCTTCGCGCGCATCGCCGAGACCAACGAGGTGCGGGGTGTCGGCGAGTTCCTGAACAGCCTGGAGCCGAATCTGACCGAGGAGATGGTCGCCAAGGGCAACCAGGTCGCCGAGCAGGAATACGAGGCGCGGCGGTATCGCGATGAACCGATGCTGGGTGTCGCCTTGAACAACGGCCCAGCCGTGGCGGCACCCGAATCCACGACGAGGGATGGAGAGACACAGTGAAAGCGACGACATGGATGTTGTTACTCGCCGCCGGACTGATGAGCACCCAGGCCATTGGTCAGATGGAGAACGAAACCGAACTGAAACTGCGCGCTGGTGGTTTCGCCGAAGGCGAGCGCGACCTGGGCCTGGGTGGTGACGAGGAATCCAGCGAGTTCTTTGGCGAGATTCACGGGTCGCTGTTCACACAGTACGCCCCCGGCTTCTCGACCAAGCTCCGTGTGCAGGCGTTCTACTCCACGGGCGAGGTGTTCCTGAACACCGACGAGACGCCGCAGCCGTCGGACGAGTACATCGCTCTGCGCGAAGCCTGGATCGATATCGGCGCGATGACCTCGTTTCCCGGCGAGGTGCTGCGCCTCGGTCGTCAGCGCATCCGCGATGACGATGCGCTGTGGTACGACGACGACGCGGTCGCGGCCCGCTGGGCCTTCGACACCACGCTGTTGCAGGCCTCGCTGGGCGTGGCGCAGCAGCTGGAAGGCTTCCGGACCGATGACGCCGGCGTGGACAAGGATCAGGAAGACCGCTTCTACATCTTCGGTGACATCGGCACCCAGTTCCGGCCGGGCCATTTCGTCGAGTTGCGTGTGGCCAACGCCGCGGATGATGTCGACCTCGAGGAAGAGCAGATGCGCGAGACGCCCGAACGGGATCGCGATCGCAGCCTCACCTGGGTGGGCCTCGCCGTGCACAGCGATTTTCACAACGAGCGCGCCCTGGAGCGGGTGGCCTACTGGGCCGAAATCATGGGCGTGACCGGAGACGAGGAATACGTCATTCAGCCCGATCCGATGCTGGGCGACCCGGTGACCTTCGCCCAGCGCGATGTCAGCGGTGTGGCCGGATCGTTCGCGCTGCGGTTTCGCCCGTCACCGCAGGTGCCGGCGCAGTTCGGCGTGATGTATTCGCTGGGCTCCGGTGGCGTCGATTCCAGCGGTGAATCCGAGACCTTCGAGCAGACCGGCCTGCAGAGCAACCGCTCCCGCTACACCGGTACGCGCAGCCAGATTCACCGGTTCAGCGAGGCCGCGCAGTTCGAGCTGGGCAATCTGCACGTGAGCACGGTGTTCGCGTCATTCCCGGCCGAGGTCTTCGACATCAGCCTGATCGCGCACCAGTTTCAGCGTGACGCCGAGTCCTACGGCGTCGAGTCCAAGGGCTTGAGCGTCGATCCGGAACCCGGCGGCGATGACGACATCGGCCGCTCGTACGACATCGTGGTGGCACGTTACTTCGAGGGCTTCGATCGCGTGATTCTGCGCGAGTCCGGCCCCAGTGGCGTACTGCGTCTGCGCGCCTCGCTGTTCGAACCCGGCGACGCCTACGCGGCGGACGCCGACTCGACGTACCGCGCGATCCTGGAGATGAGTTGGAAGCTGTGATGCCGCATCAACGTCTCTTCCGTCATCTGGTTCCGGGGCTGCTCGCCGTGCTGCTGCCCGTGGCCTCGCTGCATGCGGCCGACTACGTCGTGCGTTCGGAAGACCCGAACCTGCTCTATCAGCCCAAGCCCGAGCTGCCGTCGTTGGAGCCGTTCACGCGCTCGGCCGTGTACGCCAAGATCGGGTCGCGAACGCCCGGCCAGGTCAGCACCGCGCGCATGGTGCATCTGGACCCGATGAACGAGTTCGTCGGCGGTGACGGCCGCCTGGCCGTCTGGGCGGCGCGGCAGCGGCGGAACCCGCATGCCATCGTGTTGCGCAAGGGTTACGTGACCCCCGCGGACATCGCCACGGTGCTGGGTCCGGAAGCCATCGAGGAAACCTCGCCGGGTGTGTTCGTGGCCCGGCTGCCGGTGCTGGTGTCACGCGACGCGACGTTCCATATCGACGAATCGGTGAAGGCATTCCGCCTGTCCGAGGATGCCGGCTCGTTCCTGGTCAACGACGGGCGCCTGTTCATCACCGACTCGGCGGTGATCGGGTGGCGGGAGTCGACCGGCACACCGGCAAGCTACCGCTACGAGAAGGGTTTCCGACCCTTCATCCTGGCCTGGGGTGGCACGGAGACCTATGTCGTCAACAGCCGTTTTGCCAGCCTGGGCTACGACGAGAGCAAGTCCTACGGGTTTTCGATCTCGCAGTACACGCCGGCTCAGGACAAGATCTTCGGGCGGCCGCATCCGACCGGATGGGTGATCGATTCCGAGTTCGATGACATGTGGTTCGGCTTCTACTGCTACGAGGCCGACGACGTCGTCATCGCGCGCAATACCTACCGCGACAGCATCGTCTACGGCATCGATCCGCATGATCGCTCGAACCGGCTGATCATCGCCGAGAACCATGTGTCGGGTACGCGCAAGAAGCACGGCATCATCATCTCGCGCGAAGTGAACAACAGTTGGTTGTTCAGCAACATCACGACCAACAACAAGCTGTCGGGGATGGTGCTCGACCGCCAGTCCAGCCACAACGTCGTAGCCGACAACGAGTTCGTCGACAACGGCTCGGACGGTCTCACCCTGTACGAGAGCCCGGACAACATCATCTGGGGCAACAAGGCGGTGAGCAACGGCTCTCACGGGTTTCGCGTCCGCAACAGCGTGAACGTGAAGCTGTACGACAACATCGCGATCAACAACGCCTACACCGGCATCAATGGTCACGCCAAGGTGCTGCCGCCCGGTTCCCGGGATCTGGAGCTGGACCCTTACGACGACGAGTTCTCGCTGATCATCGTCGGCGGACGCCTGGTGCACAACGGCGGCGGACCGATCGCCATCGAGCAGCCGCTGAGCATCGAGATGGCCGGTGTCGAGATGCTGGCCCCGACCAGCGAGACCGGGTTCGCCCTGGACGGCGTGCTGGGCGAACACCTGCACGAAGTCTTCGACGTGATGGTCCGGCAGAAGAAGGCCGTGGTCATCGAACTCGACAACGTGAAACGACGGGTCGAGGGCTGAGACGATGCGATCGGGGATGTCTTCAGTTCGGACCCGGTGCGTCCTGTGGTTGATCGCCGTGCTGATGCCGTTGACCGCCGGCGCGGCGGTTGCCAACGAGTTCGACAGCTATGTCGTGCGCGCGGTGGAGCCCACCGGATTGTCGATGCCGGAGCCCACGCTGCCGGATATCACCGGCTTCACCCGTGAATCGGCGCTGAACAAGATCGTCCGGCGCCGGCCCGGCGAGATCTCCATCCGTCGCATGGTCGATCTGATCGAGTTCGACGAGTTCGTGGGCAGAGACGGTCGGCTGGCGACCTGGGCCGAACGCCAGCGCCGGAATCCGGTGGCCATCGTCCTCGAAGGCGGGCTGATCCGGATGTCTGACATCCTGTCGGCGGTCGAGCCGTATCAGCTGGAGGCGGAGGACGGCGTCTACACCCTGCGCCTGCCGTTGCTGGTGTCCGCGTCGGCCACGCTGCTGATCGACGATTCCGTGCAGTCGCTGCGTCTGTCGCAGCAGGCCGGCGCGTTCCTGGTCAATGACGGGCGCCTGTTCGTGACCGATACCGAGGTCGTCGCCTGGGACGAGGAAAACGAGGCGCCTGCGGCCTATGTGAAGAAGAAGAGGTTCCGGCCGTTTCTGATCGCCTGGGGCGGGTCGGAGACCTATTTGCTGAGCAGCCGATTCGTCAATCTGGGCTACGGCGCGACCAAGTCCTACGGCATCAGCTTTTCGCAGTACACCAAGAGTGTGCCGCGGCATAAGACCCGGGCCCGGCCCACCGGCTGGATCCTCGATTCCACCTTCGACGGCCTGCTTTACGGCTTCTACTGCTACGAAGCCGACGACGTGGTCATCGTCAACAACGTCTACAAGAACAGCGTCATCTACGGCATTGACCCGCACGACCGCTCGAACCGGCTGATCATTGCCCGGAACACGGCCTACGGGACCAAGGAGCGTCACGGGATCATCGTCTCGCGCGAGGTCAACGACAGCTGGATCTTCCGCAACGAGTCCTACGACAACACGGGCTCGGGGATCATGGTCGACCGGCAGAGCACCGGGAACATCGTCGCCTACAACAAGGTGCACGGGAATGGCTCCGATGGGATCACCATCTACGAGTCGCCGGAGAATCTGCTCTACGCCAACCAGAGCATCGGCAACCGGGCGCATGGCTACCGGGTGCGCAACAGCGTGGGCATCAAGCTCTACGAGAACCGGGCGATCGCCAACGCCTACACCGGCATCAACGGGCATGTGCGCACGCTCAACGATCCGACACGCGATTTGCAGCTGGACCCCTACGACACGCGAATCTCGATGGTGGTCGTTGGCGGCCGGCTCATCCACAACGGTGGCGGTCCGATCTCCATTGACCAGCCGGTGAGTGTCGAGCTCTACGACGTCGACATGTTCGCTCCGGCCAATGCCACCGGGGTGGAGATGTCCGGCGTGCTGGGCGAGCACCTGCCCGAGGTGCTGGACGTGATGATTCGTCAGCGTCAGGCCGTGGTGATCGAGCCCGACAACATCCAGCGCAGGGTGGACGGCTGACATGGTGTTCTCGTCCAACATTTTCCTGTTCGTCTTCCTCCCCGCGTTTCTGGGCCTGTACTTCCTGAGTCCCGCGCGCTGGCGCAACGCCTGGATCGTGCTCGGCAGCTACGCGTTCTACGCCTGGTGGCGGCTGGACTTCCTGGCGTTGTTCGTGGGCGTGACGCTGGTGAACTACTTCGTTGGCCGGCGCATCTTCGCGGCGCAGGCGGTGGCTGCCCACGCGGCAGCGCGGCGGTGGATGATCCTCGGCGTGGTCGCCGATCTCGCCGTGCTCGGCTATTTCAAGTACGCGAATTTCGGCGTCGACAGCTTCAACCTGATGCTCACATCGGCCGGTGTCGCGCCGTTTCATCTGGCCGATATCGTGCTGCCGATCGGCATTTCGTTCTACACCTTCCAGGCGGTCAGCTACGTCATCGACGTGTACCGGCGCGACACCCCGCCGGCCGACAATCTGGTCGACTTCGCGGCCTTCATCGCGCTGTTCCCCCAGCTGATCGCCGGACCGGTGTTGCGCTACAAGGATCTGGCCCCGCAGTTCAAGCACCGGCCGCTGTCGGCGGACTTGTTCGGCGAGGGCGTTGCCCGCTTCATGCAGGGTTTCATCAAGAAGGTGCTGATCGCCGACTCGGTGGCTCCGCTGGTCGATGCCGGCTTCGCGCTGGAAGATCCGACCATGGCCGATGCCTGGCTGACCGCGCTGGCCTACACGGTGCAGCTGTACTTCGACTTCTCCGGCTACACCGACATGGCGATCGGCCTGGGGCTGATGATGGGGTTCCGCTTCATCGAGAACTTCCGCCAGCCCTACGTTTCGCAGTCCATCACCGAGTTCTGGCGGCGCTGGCACATCAGTCTGTCGACCTGGCTCAAGGACTATTTGTACATCTCGCTGGGTGGCAACCGCCGCGGCAAGGTCCGTACCTACATCAACCTGTTGCTGACCATGGTACTGGGCGGGTTGTGGCATGGCGCGAACTGGACCTTCGTGGTCTGGGGCGCCTGGCACGGCGCCATTCTGGCCGTGGAGCGCATGTTCGGCGTCAACGGCAATCCGAGCGGTTTCAACCCGTTGCGCTGGGCGGTGACCTTCGTCTTCGTGATGCTGGGCTGGGTGGCCTTCCGCGCCGAGACGCTCGGCGACGCCGGCCGGTTGTACGCGGTGATGTTCGGCGGCGGTGACATCGGGCTGTCGGCGGCCTACGCGGCGGCGATTTCGCAGTTCAACCTCGCGTTGCTCGGGCTGGGTGTCGCGGTACTGCTGCTCGGTGGCTTGCGTGATCGCCTGGCCGCGGCCGGGTCCGCACGACCTGGTGGTCATCCGATGGTGGTGCGCTGGGCCGGCGCGCTGGCGCTGCCGGTGTTCGTGGCGGCCGTTCTGAAGCTGTCCGCCGACAGCTATTCCCCATTTCTCTACTTCCAGTTCTAGGAGCATCCGGAATGCGTACACCGAATGCATGGATCGCCGTTCTGTTCGTGGTGCCGTTCACGCTGCTGGTCGGTGCCTGGTCGGTGGTGTCGGCGGCGTCGTTTCATATGCCCAAGCAGGTCGGCTGGGCCGACGGTGACGCCGCGGCGCGTTTCGAACACCACTTCGATGATGCGTTTCCGCTGCGGCAGGTCGGGCAGAACCTGTGGGCCGCGGCGCGCTATGAGCTGCTGGGCGAGGGCCGCGATGGTCTGGTCGTGGGCAGGGATGGCTGGTTCTACACCGAACAGGAATTCCGCCCCTACCCGGACGAGGACGCCAACCTGCGGCAGCACCTGCAATGGATTGTCGCGGTGCACCGCTATCTCGCCGATCGCGGAGTCGATCTCGCGGTGACGCTGCTGCCCGCCAAGGCGCGGGTTTACGACGAGTATCGCGGTGAACACGCGCCGTCGCCGACACATGCCGAACTCTACGAACGTGCCCGCTGGCAGTTGCGCAGCGCCGGTGTGCTGGTGCCGGACATGCTCGGTGCCATGCAACGCTGCAAGACCGAGGCGCAGGTCTTCCTCAAGACCGACACTCACTGGACCCCGGACGGGGCGGGCTGCGTGGCCACGGCCCTGGCCCGCGATCGCCGAGCCCAGCTCGCCGTTGCCGATGCCGATCCGACCGAGTTCGAGAGCTTTCGCAAGGAAACGGTGGAGCATCGCGGCGACCTGATGAACTACCTGCCGCTGGCGCCGGTATTCGAATCGCTGCTGCCCGACGCCGAACGCGTGCCGCGGATCGAGACCGTGGCCAAGGCGTCCGGCTCCGCCGATGCCCTGTTCGGCGGTTCGGACACCGTGCCGGTGGCGCTGGTCGGCACCAGCTACAGCGCCGACCCGCTGTGGCATTTCACCGGGGCGCTGCAGCAGGCCCTGCGACGCGATGTCGTGAACTTTGCCGAGGACGGCCACGGCCCGTTCAAGCCGATGGCCCGCTTTCTTGCCGGCGACGCCCTGCATACGGTCCAGCCGCGACTGGTGGTCTGGGAGATCCCGGAACGCTACCTGGTACAGCCGGATGACAGCACCGAGATGCCTCCGCTGCGGACCACCCAAGCTCAACGCCACACGGAGATTCGAGTATGAACGTCAAGACACTCCACGCCCTGCGGATCGGCCCGATGTCGTGGCTGACTGGTCTGGCGGCCATGATCCTGGCGAGCGCGCCGCTGCACGCCGGCGATGATGCGCTATACGGCCCCGAAGCCCCGCCGGGATCGGCATTCGTCCGCATCTTCAACGCGACGCCCAGTTCGGTGGCCGGCGGCACGATCGGCGGTGAGCCGGTGGAGACGCTGGATCAGTACGAGGCCAGCAGCTACGCCTTCGTGCCGGCCGGCGACCACACGATTTCCTTCGGCCCGGACAGCCTGACCCGGACCCTGGAAGCCGACCGTTACTACACCGCCACGCTGGGCGATGGCGGTCTGACGCTGCACGCGCTGGATACGCCGGAGGACGATCTCAAGGCGCTGGTCGTGTTCTACAACCTGACCGACAGCGGCAGTCTGCAGCTCAAGACCGCGGACGGGTCGGCCACCATCGCCGAAGCCGCCGACGGGGATTTCGCGACCCGCGAGGTCAACCCGCTGCGCGTGGCGATGGCGGTCTATGCCGGCGATCAGATGCTGGCGGATACCGATCCGGTGAATCTCGCCCGTGGACGGGCATTCAGCCTGTTCGTCACCCCCGGTCGCGGCCAGCCGCGGCTGACCTGGGTGGTCGACTGAACCGGTCAGGTCAAGCGCAAGGGATGCAGACATGTTGAACAGCAACCGACAGACACAGGGACCGTGGCTGCGTGGTGTTTCCGCCGCGGCGGCGACGCTGCTGATGGTGGTCGCCGCGGGTGCCGGGGCCCAGCAGGCGCCGGCGTTTCCGGAACTGCCGAAGTACGAGCTTCAGCCCTGCTGCAATCTATGCCCCGAGGCCGCCGATCCCGCGAGCTACACGGGCTACCTGGACGGATTCCGGATGATGGTCCAGGGTGACAACGGCTGGTTGTTCCGGACCGAGGACGACCTCAAGGATCGTTACGCGCTGATGCCGTCGACCTACCAGTCGGTCTCGCTGCTTCAGCAGCGCCTGGCGGCCCGTGGCGTCACCCTGGTCATGCTGCCGTTGCCGCCGCGTGGCCTGATGGCCTGGCGGCACCTGCCGGACCACATGAAGCAGGATGTGTCGCGCGACATGGCGCGAGTCGGCTACCAGGTGCTGTTGCAGGACCTGCGCGATGCCGGCGCCGTGGTGCCGCGGCTGGGGCAGTTGCTCTACGGTCCGCAGGAGGATTCCTTCTATTTCAAGCGCGACCATCACTGGACGCCGTCCGGCGCCAAGCGCACCGCGTTGCAGACCGCCGAGAGAATTCGCGAACTCGACGCCTTCGCCGACATCCCGGCCAAGACCTTCACCACGCGTCAGCAGGGCATCCTGCGAAAGTCCGGCACCTACGCCGAGGCGGTCGAGCGGATGTGCGGGTTCGGCTATCCGGAGCAGGTAATCCCGCGATTCACCACGTCGACCGAGGGCAGTGGCTCGGACTTGTTCGGCGATGCCGACAAGCCGCAGATCGTCCTGGCCGGGACGAGCAACAGCGATCCCGCCTACAACTTCGCCGGCTTTCTGGCCGAGGCGCTGGGTGTGGACGTGCTGAACGTCTCGGTGACCGGCGGCGGCATCGACGCGGCGTTGTTGCAGTACTTCATGAGCGAGGACTTTCGCGAATCGCCGCCGAAGATCCTGATCTGGGAAATGCCGGTCTACAGCAATTTCGACGAGGCCGACCTGTTCCGCCAGATCCTGCCGTCGGTGGACAACGGCTGCGAGGGCGACGATCCCGTCATGCAGGTGCAGACGCCGCTCAAGCCCGATTCCCTCACCGAAACCCTGTTCAACGGTGACGGCAAGGTCGAGTCCATTCACGGCGGGCAGTACCTGCTGGATGTGAGGCTCAACCGTCCGGACATCGACAAGCTGCATTTTTCCGTCTGGTACATGAACGGAAAGAACGACAACTTCACCATCGAGCGCTCGCGTCATATCGATACGCAGGGCCGGTTCGTCATCACCCTGCGAGAGGGTGAGGACTTCACCGACGCCGTGTTCATGGGGCTGGACCTGGGCCCCGATCCGGACGTCGGAGAGCCGCCGCTGCCCGAGGGCACGGAGGCCACCGTGACCTTGTGCGAGCGCCACGCCTGAAAAACGAGGACGCCATGAAGCTGAATCTCCCGACACCCCGTCAACCGCTGCTCGCAGTGCCGGTCTCGGCCTTGCTGCTGGCGGCCGGCTGCGCCTCCAATCCCGGACAGCCGGTCCAGAGCGGGTCCGCGGCGCCGCAGCCCGTGACCACGCCGGCCCGCCTCAAGGCGCCGGCCGGGTTTTACGCGGTGGCTCGCGCCGATGACGAGTTCGACGGCTGCCCGGACGCCAGCACCCCCCACACGGGTCCGCTGAGCTTTCCCAGCAAGTACGAGGGCTCCGATGCCGCCCGGGACGACCTGAACGAAGAAGCGGCCCGGCGTTATAACTCGCAGGTCGAGCCCATTCGGGACCTTGAGCGCGGCATCAACAATCTGGTCGAGGATTATCTGGAGACCGCCGACATCGCCGCGGTCGACTGCGCGCTGACCTGGATGCTCGACTGGGCCCGCGCTGACGCCATGACCGGAACGGCGACAACCCACACCGGCAAGTCCATGCGCAAGTGGGCGCTGTCCAGCATCGCCTCGGCGTATCTGCGGCTGAAATTCTCCGCCAGCGAGCCGCTGCATCCGTATCCGGATCAGGCGGCGGAGATCGAGGACTGGCTGGGCGAGCTGGCCTATCTGGTCGTCGACGACTGGAGCAACGTGCCGCAGCGCAAGTTCAACAACCACGAGTACTGGGCGGCCTGGTCGGTGATGAGCGTTGCCGTGGTGCTGAACGATCGCCGGCTGTTCGACTGGTCGGTGGATCAGTACGACCGCGCGGCGAATCAGGTGACCGATGAGGGTTACCTGAACAATGAGCTGCGGCGGGAGACCCGCGCGCTGTTCTATCACAACTACTCGCTGCCGCCGCTGGCGATGATGGCCGCATTCGGCGATGCCAACGGGCTGGACCTGGAGGCTCGCGGCGACCACGCCCTGACCCGGTTGGCTTCGCGCGTGCTGGCCGGCCTGGACGAGCCGGCCATGTTCCGCAACAAGGCCGGTGCCCGGCAGAAGCTCGGGGACTTCAAGCCGTCGAAGTTCTCGTGGCTTGAACCCTACTGCTCGATCGAATCCTGCACCGGCGCGTTCGCACGCCGCCTGGCGGAGTACCGTCCGCTGGACAACTACCGGGTCGGAGGCAACGTGACCGACCTGTTCAACCCACGTCAATCGTCCTGATTGTTCCCGCGTCGGTGTCCGGGTACCGCCTCGGGGCGCTGCGCACTCAACCGACCGTCGGAGGTCTGAAATCATGGAAGACAAGCAAACTCCAATCGTGAGTGCACGTACACCGGGTCGCGTCGTGGTCCCGGTGGTTCTCGCCGGGGGCTCGGGTACACGCCTGTGGCCGCTGTCGCGCAAGCAGAAACCCAAGCAGTTCCTGGAACTGACCAGCGAGCATTCGCTGTTTCAGGAGACGCTGCTGCGCAGTGGCGGCCTCAGCCGGGTGGCGGCGCCGATGATTGTCGGCAGCGAGCCGCATCGCTTCCTGATCAGCGAGCAGATGGAGGCCATCGGCCTGAAGCCGGACTGCATCATCCTGGAGCCGGAGGGTCGCGACACCGCGCCCGCGGTCGCGATCGCCGCGCAGCAGGTGGCGAACCGTCACGGCCCGGAGGCGATCGCGCTGGTGATGCCGGCGGATCACGCCATCAGCGACATCGAGGCATTCCGCGTCGCCGTCGAGGCGGCGATGGATGTCGGCGAGGCCGGCGAGATCGTCACCTTCGGCATCCAGCCGACTCGGCCGGAAACCGGTTACGGCTACGTGCGCTGCCTGCCCACCAACGGCCGTGCGGCTCGCACGGTCGACGCCTTCGTCGAAAAACCGGATGCCGAGATCGCCGAGACCTACGTCGCCGACGACGACACATTCTGGAACTCGGGCATGTTCCTGTTCCGCGCCGATCGCATGCTGGAGGATCTGGAGACGCTGGAACCCGACCTGATGCAGAACGCCCGCCGGGCGCTGATCAACGCCGAGGTCGACGGCGCCTTCCTGCGCCTGGACCCGCTGTCGTTCAAGGCCTGCCGATCGGTGTCCATCGACTACGCGGTGATGGAGCGCACGGACCGGATCGCGTTGATGCCGCTGGCTGCCGGCTGGGATGACGTCGGTGCCTGGACCTACATGGACCGCCTGCCCGCCGACGACGAGCACGGCAACCGGACGCGGGGCGACGTGCAGTTGCTCAACGCCACCGACAATGTCGTGCATTCCAGCAAACGGCTGGTCGCGCTGTCCGGAGTCAGTGACCTGATCGTCGTGGAAACGGCCGATGCGGTGCTGATCGCGCACAAGCATGATGCCCAGTCGGTCAAGCAGCTCGTGAAGCAGCTCGAACGGCTGGAACGCCCCGAGGTCGAGCACCGCCAGCGTGTTTACCGTCCGTGGGGCTTTTACGAAAGCGTGGCCTACGGCTCGCGCTTCCAGACCAAGCGCATTTGCGTGAAGCCGGGCGCCAAGCTGAGCCTGCAGATGCACCACCATCGCGCCGAGCACTGGATCATCGTCCAGGGCACCGCGATCGTGACCCGCGACGACGATAGCTTCATGCTGTCGGAAAACGAGTCGACCTACATCCCGATCGGATCGACGCACCGGCTGGAGAATCCCGGCAACATCCCGCTGGAGTTGATCGAGGTGCAGTCGGGCACCTACCTCGGAGAGGACGACATTGTCCGGTTCGATGATGTCTACGGACGAGCGGGTGCGACCCCGCAGCCCGGTCCGGAGACCGGGAACCCCGACGTGCCGGCTCCGCAGACACCGGAGCCGGCGACGGCGGAATCCGTCTGAGGGGCGGGAATCCTGCGAGCACTCTGGCGGTGGCATCCGCCGGAGTGCTTCTGCCGTGGGGCTTTTGTCGTCCGACGACCGGCGCCAGGAATTGCTGCACTGCGATCCTCAGGTGATATATTCGTTAAGTCTCTGGGGAAAGAGCCTGCACGCGGGCTGGTGCATCATGCCGTATCGAACACTGATCCGAATGCTAGTCATTGGCCTGCTTGGGCTGGGGAGCTGGCAAACCGCTTTCGCGCAGAGCGACGATCCGCTCGAGGGCTTCGACACCCTGGTCAGAAACACGGCGATCAGGGCGGCGGACGTGATCGAGACGGCGGGCTACCCGGAACCCGCCGCGGTGATTCGACGCACCTGCAGCGTGCCCACCTTCGTCAATTGCCTGATTGACCTCAGCGTCTACGGCGGCACCATCCTGATCTTCCGCGAGCATGAAGTCGTCGGAACGTTCTACACCACGATCGGTGAAGACGAGATCGCGCGGGACTATCAGCACTGCGAGGAGGATCCCGGGATCATCGGGGCGTCCTCCGATCTCGGCAGCATCCACTGCACCGAACAGCTGCTCACCGACCCACTGTGGGTCGGGATGCGCGCGGTGATTCTGAATCTGGCCGATGCGGCCGAGACCGTCGGCTACACGACATCCGCCCGAGCGATGCGGGAAGCCTGCGAGTATCCGGGTGAAGTCTCGAACCAGATCATGACCTGCGCCCTGTCGCCCTACACGCTGCTGCTGGATATCACGCCGCGTTCCGGTGATCCGGTCGCCGCTCCGGGTTGCACCTCCTCCGGGGTGATGTCCGGCTGCTCCGTGCTGCGGCCGGGTCAGATCGACAGCCTGGCCGATCTCGGCCTGGGCCAGCTGGACCAGACGGGCGACAACAGCTTCTCGGCAACCGATCTCGCGCTGTTGTCCGGGCTCGGTGGCGCATTGACGGATTTGCTGGACGGGCTGTTCGGTGTTCTCGCGGGACAGCCGCCTGAAAGCCCGGCGTTGGCCGTGTTGCCGATCATCGCGGCGGGGCCGCAAATTCAGCAGGGCTCGCCGATCGCTGACGATCTGTACACATTCATGCAGAGCCTCGCGGCGATGTCCTCCGTGGAGTCTGCGACGTCGACACCGCGCCGCGCGGCCCGCTTGTCGCCGTAGCGACCGCCCTGGTGACCTGCCGGGCTCCGGTCTTGGCGCGCACGTCAAGCGCTCGTCCGTAGATCATTCGCGCTGGCGTGAATGATTTACGCACAAGCGCTCAATCTCCGCTGCCTCTCGTGGTCGAAGTCGACCGCGCGCTGATTCGCACCAATCTGTCCGATGAACTGCTGATCGAGGGGTTGCTGAGGCGTCCATGGCGCACGCTCGCGTGCTTGCGAGTCATCCGCCAGGGTGTCGCGGCCGTCGAAGCGGGCTGGACCCGGGCAAACTCACTGAACGTGGCGATGCTGCCATACAACCGGGACGTGCTGGCCCTGATGGGCGACGCCCACCGGGCCGGACGGCCGGTCCACCTGATATCGACTTCCGATCCGGATCTGCTGCATCGCATCGCCGCGCACTTGGGCGGGGTTGCGGGATGCCCGGGTCTGGCCGTCGGTGCGGGCCGCGAGGGCGCGCAGTTGCCCGACTGGCCGGTGCGGCGTTTCGGGGCTCGCGCCTTCGAGCATGTCGGCGGATCGCGCGCGGCCGGGCCGCTGTGGCGACAAGCTGGACGTGTGGTCACGGTCGGCCTCGGTCGCCGGTCCCGCCGCGCGGTCGACAGGCTGGGGCGTGAGCAATCCGTCGCGGTTCTGCATTTGTCCGCCGGCGCCGGGGGTCTGGCGAGACTACGGCCCTGGCTGCAGCTGTTCCGACCGCGGCAATGGGGCGCGGAAGTGGTGTTGCTGATCACGCTCGTGGTGTTCGCGCCAACACCGACACCGCCCGCATCCGTCTGGATTCTTGTTGCGGGTTACTGGTGTCTGGGGCTGGCCGGTCGGGTCGTGGCCGGTGTATTCGCGGTGTCCCGACACCGCGAGGCTGCCGACCCGCCGGGAGGGCCGGTCAATCCGTTCGCCAACGGGCGTCTGAACCCGCGGACCGGGCTGCTGTCGTGCCTGCTGCTGGTCGTGGTTGGCGGGTTGATGCTGGCCGGTTTCGATTGGCGGGTCGGTCTGCTGGCGACTCTTCACGGCCTGCTGTGTGGCATCCCGACCTTCACCACCCGGCGCGTGCGGGGCCTGGCGGCCATGTGGGGTCCGGCGCGCATGGCGGTTGCGATGCTGGTCGGGTATCTCGCGGCCGGTACGCTCAGTTCTTGACGCGGCAGCGGGTCAACGGCCGACCTCGGCCGATACCGTAGCCCTGCACATAATCGATGCCCAGCGAGAACATGGCCTGCACCAGTTCCTGGTTGTGCGCGTGCTCGGCGATCAGCGGCAGTTCCAGGGCGTCGCCCAGCTGCACGATGGCCTTCAGGATCGCCCGGTCCTGTTTGTCTTCCAGGAAGTTGCGGACCAGTGAGCCGTCGATCTTCAGATAGTCCAGTGGCAGTTGCTTCAGTCGCGAGAAGGAGCTGTAACCCGAGCCGAAATCGTCCAGCGCAATCTTGCAGCCCAGCTGGCGGATCTGCTGCAGGGCGGCGGATGCCTCCACGGGCTTTTTCATCGCGAAGGTCTCGGTGACCTCGACGGTGATCTTGGGTGCATGCGCGATGTTGGCGAGCATCACCGTCATCCAGTCCCCGAAGCAGCTCTCGTTGGCGAGGGTGTAGCCGGAGAGGTTGATGTGAACCCGTCCCAGCAGTCCCGATTCGTTCTGCTGCTGGCCCATCCATGTCACCAGCTTGGTGAGATTGAGCACGTCGAGCTGACCAATCAGGCCGAAGCGCTCGGCGGTTGGCAGAAACTGCTTGGGCAAGGTCGGCAGCTTGGTTTTCGAACAGACGCGCGTGAGCACTTCAACGCCAAGCAGGTTGCCGTCCGCCTGGACAATCGGTTCCGCGAACAGGCAGAGCCGATCCTCGTTGATGATCGAGATCACGTCGCCGACACGACAGTGCTCGGAGGACGGTTGGGTCAATTCCTCCAGCTCCACGGGCACCGACCGATTCCGCCCATCGGACTTGGCGTCCTCCACCGCGGTCGTCAGCAGCGCGAGGATATCCTCGGTGCTGAACTCGAGGTCGGTACCGATCCATGTCGTACCCACACTGGCGGTGATGGTCGTGTTGTACCGGGACGGCGTGAGATCCATCGTGCGCAGCGCGAAGATGATCTCGTTGGCCTGTTGCTGTGTCTCGGAGAGGTTTCCCGTGGCCACCACGACCACGAATTCGTCGGCGCACAGGCGACCGACGGCGATCACCTGGTCGCGATTCTGCAGCATGCGGCCGATGCGGCGCAGCACGACATCCGCCGCGTCGCGTCCGATGACGTGATTGACCAGGCCAAATCGATCGAGGTTGACCAGCAGCAGCCCGAACCCGTCGACATCGCCATCGCGCAGATCGCGCAACATGGCGTCGATGGTCTGGCGAATGCCCATTCCGTTCTGAACCCCCGAGGTGCTGTCATGCAGCTCGCGGTACCGGACCTGGCGACGCAGCCGGTCGTGTTCGGTTGCATCGTGAAACGAGCACATGGCGCCGATGGGCTCGCCTGTCGCGGAGAAGAGCGGTTTGGCCATGGCACGGATCAGCCGCGATGCCGCACCCGTTCTCGGTCGGATCAGCATTTCGTATCCGGGGGTCTCGATGCCGTGGATCGCCTTGTTGAGCGGAATTTCATCCGGCTTGTAGAGGGTGCGTCCATCCAGATGATAGATGCCGAAAAGCTCGGGCCAGTGCTCCGGTGAGGTGATGTGCGGGCCGCTGCCAAGCAGTTTCTCGGCATTGGCGTTCTGGTAGATCACTCGTCCGTCAACGCCCACGAGCACGACGGCGTCCTGGATGCTGTCCAGCAGCAGACTGATGGTTTCGAGCAGTGTTTCGCTGGGCAAGCGCTCGCGCAGCGTCTCAATGGACGTGGGAAGCGCGACAAGCTGTTGAGACCACGGCTCGTCTGAAGTCGACATTTGACCCTCCTTGGGCTGATCACCTGGCCAGAGGATGATTTTTTCAGACTAACCGCTATTTACGATGTTTTCCATCGTAATATTTCGACATCGGCCGGGCTCAAGAAATCATCGTGGGTGTCGATACGCCAGCCAAGCATTGAACAAGGTTGATACGTCCGTGCTGGATACCATCACCCAGGAGTCCGTCATCCGGCTGGCGACGCAGCAGTCCCTGCCCGCGCCCCCTCAGGTCGTGATGCGCCTGCTCCAGGTACTACGTGGTGAAGAGTTTTCGCTGGCTGACGTGGTCGAGGTCGTCGAGTCCGACGTCTCCGCGGCGGCCGCCGTCATGGCTGCGGCGAATTCCGCGGCGAATCGAGGTGTTTCGCCGACGCAATCGGTGCGGGACGCGGTGACCAGGCTTGGCGCCAGGACGACCCGTGACCGGGTGATGCATCAGGCCATGCAGTCGGCGTTTCAGCCCCGGCATCCCGCGCTGACCGGTTTGCTGAACAAGGAGTGGGCGCTTGCCGCCGCCGTGGCCACATTGCTGCGCCGGATCGCCGATCCGGATCTGGGATTCGAGGATCCGGACTCCGCGTTCACGGTCGGCCTGTTTCATAACATCGGCATGGTGCCATTGCTCAGTGCTGCCCCGGCCTTGATCGACATCGGATCGGCGGCCAGCTACTACACGGCGGCCCGCCACCATGCCAGCGCGCTGGGTGGGGCGCTGGCGCGGCGCTGGTACCTGGGCGATGCGGTCTACGCTACGGCGCTGAAATGCCTGCGGCCCGCTGTCGATGTATGGGGGCCCTGGACGCTGGTCGGCATCGCGCGGCAGGTCTGCGCGGAGCAGCTTGGGCACCAAGTCGCCTGCGACCCGGAGTCCCTGGACCGGGCCGTGACGCTGGCCCAGCAGGCCTTGCAACGGTCGGATGTGGTCGCCTGGCTGCAGGACAGTGCGGTCGGTGAAGCCATGGCCAGCTGAGGCTGGCCGCTGCGCCGGCGGCGCCTTCCGGAGATAATCCACCGTTTGGGCCGGACCGGAGCTGACGGTGCGTGTGGCACTTTCCTTTATTCGCGGGTGTGGACTGGCGCTGGTTGGCTGCGTCTTCGTGGTCCCGCTCGCGTTGCTGTTCGTCGCGTCCCTGCACGCACCGGGGTCGGTGCCGGTGCCCGGCGATCTCTGGCCGGCGTCACCGGGGACGCGGGCGTATCAGGCCGTATTCGCGCATGTCCCCATGGCGGGCGCCATGCTCAATTCCCTCGTCCTGGTGGGGTTGTTCGTGCCGACGGCCATCGTCGCGGGCAGTCTCGGCGGGCTGGGGATTCGACTGATGTCACCGGCCTGGCAGCTTGCCTGCGTGACGTTGCTGGTGGGCGCCGCGTCGGTGCCCTACGCGGCGATCTGGTTGCCGCGGTTCATGGCGTTTCAGGCACTGGGCTTCGGCGGCAGCTGGGTGCCGTTGTGGGCGCCCGCGCTGATGGGCGGACATCCGCTGCTGGTGCTGTTGTTCTATCTCGCCGCGCGGGGCATCCCCATGTCGCAGCTGGAGGCGGCCCGGCTTGAATCCGCGGGCTGGTTGCGAATCTGGTGGCGGGTTGCATTGCCTCAGATGCGTCCGGCGGTGGCCGCGGCCGCGTTGCTGGCCACTGCCTGGTGCTGGTCCAGCTTCACCGAACCGCTGCTCTACCTGCATAGCGAGCGTTCGCAGACCGCTCCGCTGATGTTGCACGCGCTGGAGTTGCTTGGCGCCAGCAACTGGTCGGTACTGATGGCGGCATCGATGCTGCTCGCCGCGCCAGTGGTGCTGATCTTGCTGATTGTCCCGTTCAGCCTGAACCGTTCCGTGGGAGGATGACTTGATCGAATTCCGCCGTCCCCTGGCGCTTGCGGCGCTGGTGCTGTGCCTGTCGGCCTGCGGCCGTGGCGATGCCCCGGATTCGGTCCACCTGCGTTTGCAGGCCGTGGCGGATCCGGTCGAGGCCAGAGCCTATCGTGAACTGATCGATGCATTTCGGACCGAGCGGCCGGATGTGGAGGTGGAGTTCGTACCGGTTGGTCGTCATGCCGAACACGTGACCCGGCTCACCACCTCCTTCGCCGCAGGCAATGCGCCGGACCTGTTCCTGATCAACTTTCGTCGCTGGGGGCAGTTCATCGCGAGTGACGTGCTGGAACCGGTGGGCCCGCTGTTGCGGGACGCGGGCCTGTTCGAGCGCGAAGCGTTCTACGAACCGCCGCTGGACGGCTTCACCTACGGTGGCGAGCTGATCTGCATGCCACAGAACGTGTCATCGCTGGTCGTGTACTGGAACCGGGCACTGTTCAAGCAGTATGGCGTGGAGCCACCGGCGCCCGACTGGACCTGGAAGGAGTTTCATGATGCCGCGAGGGCATTGACCCGTGATCTGGACGGCGATCGCCGCGCCGATCTCTATGGTCTGGATGTCGATCCTTCGATCATCCGGCTGGCGCCGTTCGTGTGGCAGGCGGGCGGCCGGATCGTCGATGACATCCACGCGCCCACGCGGTTCGCGCTGCGCTCGACGCAGGCCGTCACGGGCCTGATGTTCCTCAAGCGGCTGAAGAACGAGGTCGGCGTGATTCCGCCGCTGATCGAACGGCGCGCCGAGGGGCCGGATGCCCGATTCATCCGGGGTGGTGCGGCGATGACGCTGAACAGCCGGCGGTTCTCGGCCGGCCTGCGCGCCGTCGACGGCCTGGACTGGGATGTGGCGCCGCTGCCCCGACATCGCGAGGCGGCGTCGGTGCTGCATGCCGACGCCTATTGCCTCGGGCGGCAGAGCCGGCACAAGGCGGCGGCGCGCGACTTCATCGCCTTTGCCACCGGCGAGACCGGGCAGGCCTTGCTGTCGGCCTCGGGTCGCATCGTCCCGGTGCGCAAGTCGGTGGCCGAAAGCGAGGCGTTCCTCGACCCGGATCAGCCGCCGGCGTCCGCCCGTGTCTTTCTCGACACCATCCCGACGCTGCGGCGTACGCCGAACATCCCGACCTGGTACGAAATCGAGACGCGTATCAATCCCGTCATCGAGGAATGGATGTTCGAATCCGCGGCGCAGATGGCGGGCGAGGCCAACTTCGGTCTGCGTGATGGTTATCTGCTGGTCGATCTGATCGAGCAGGCGGCGGGCGGGTTGCTGAAGCCGGCGCCGGCTGGCGGAAAGACGGAAAACGATTCGTGACGGTTGCCGTGGATTCCGAGTCCGGACTGGATGTCGCCGGACTGACGGTTCACCTGGGCGGACGGGACATCCTGCGCAGCATTGACCTGACCGCGCGGCGCGGCGAGTTTCTGGTGCTGGCCGGGCCTTCCGGCAGCGGCAAGTCCACGCTGCTGCGGGCCATCGCGGGTCTGGTTCCCTGTGCGGGCGGAACGATCCGGGCCGGAGGCGTCGCTATCGGCGATCTGCCCCCGGGTTCGCGCGAGATCGCGATGGTGTTCCAGGATCACGCACTGATGCCGCATCTGACGGTGGCCGGCAATCTGATGTTCGGGCTGCGGGCGCGCGGCGTGGCCCGTCGCGAGGCGCGACGTCGTGCGGATGACGTCGCCTCGCGGCTGGGCCTGGAGCCGTTGCTGGATCGGCGCGCCTCGGGGTTGTCTGGCGGGGAACGTCAGCGTGTGGCGCTGGGCCGCGCCATGTTGCGTGATGCCCGCCTGGTGCTGATGGACGAGCCGCTGTCGAGTCTGGATGCGCCGTTGCGAGCGCGTCTGCGGCGGGAAATCCTGGAGCTGCATCGGCGTCAGCACTGGACCACCGTTTACGTGACGCACGATCAGGCGGAGGCCCTGTCCATGGCCGACCGGCTGGGCGTGCTGATCGACGGCGTGTTGCAACAGGTGGATACGCCTCTGGCGATGTACCGTCAGCCCGCCAGCACGCGGGTCGCCGCGTTCCTGGGACAACCCGCCATGCAGTTGTTTCAGGCGAAGGTGAGTGCCGGGGCGGTTTCGCTGCTCGGCGGTGAGCGGCCGGTTGCGACAGAATCGGCACAGGGTCACCTGATCGCTGGCGTGCGCGCCGAGGACGTGCGCGTCACGGGTTCGAGCTGGGCGCCGCTGCGGGAGGATGACTGGCGCATCGAGGGGCGGATCGGCCAGGTCGAGCATCTGGGTGACGTGCAGTGGCTGCATTGCGACGTGGCGGGCGAGGCGTTGATCGCCCGTGTCGAGCCCGACGCCGCCTATCGGGCCGACCAGTCTGTCGTCCTGGGGATCGCGCCGGACGCCGTGCGCTGGTTTGATGGGCGAACGGGTCTGCATCTGTGAAAACCTCCGGTGCGTGGCTGGCGGGTCTCGTCGTCGTCACAACCATCGCGCTGGTGATGGTGCCGCTGCTCGGGACGCTGGTGCTGGCGCTGTTCCGTTACGACGCGCTGAATCCGCCGCAGTGGATCGGGCTGACGCATGTCCGAACCATGCTGGAGGATCCGCTGTTTCGAACCGCGCTGCGGAATTCGTTGTGGTTGATCGTTCTCGCGGTGCCCGTGCGGTTGCTGATCGCGCTGGTGCTGGGATTGTTGCTCGCCGGCCGTGGGCGTCTGGCGGGTGTCACGCTGGTTCCCGTCTTCACGCCAGTGGTGCTGCCCGAACTGGTCTGGGCCATGGCATGGCTCTGGATTCTGAACCCATTCTTCGGGCCGGCGGCCTGGCTGCTCAACGCCATGCAGTACGGCGGCGCGCAATGGCTGCTGACCGTTTCCGGTGCTCGCACCGCCATGGTCATCGTGCTGAGCTTCCTGATTGGCGAGCTGGTGCTGGTGATCCTGGCAACCCGTCGCCAGATTCCGCACCAGCGCTACGAACTCTGTGCCGTGGAAGGCGCCGGTGCCTGGTACAGCTTTTCCCGGGTAACGTTGCCGGCGATGTCGCCGATGCTGCTGTTACTGGCGGCGCGGGACGTGGTGCTGGTGCTCCAGCTGGCGTTCGTGCCGGCGCTGGTGGTGACCAAGACCGGGCCGCAGTTCGCCACCTTGTTTCTGCCGCACTACATCTATCAGAACGCGTTCGAGTACCTGCGATTCGGCTACGCGGCGGCGATGAGCGCGGTACTGGTGTTCGCCGTGCTTGTGGTGCTGCTCACGCAGTTCCTGCTGCTGCGGCGCTGGGTGCTGCGGGCCTGACCGAAACGGTCGGGCTGTCGAGCTACTGCGGGTTGGTCACCCTGGCCGGAGACTGCCGGACGAATTGGGCGAAATCCGCGGCCGGCACTGGCTTGGCGAACAGATAACCCTGCATGGCATCGCAACCGAGTGCGCGGAGAGCCTCGTACTGCTCCTCGGTTTCCACGCCTTCGGCCACCGTGTGCAAGTCCAGGCTTTTGGCCAGCGCGACAATGGCATTGCAGATTGTGGCCTGTTGGTCCTCGGAATCGACCCCGCGGACGAACTCGCGGTCGATCTTCACGGTGTCGATTGCAAACGTCTTGAGATGCGTCAGTGACGAGTAGCCGGTGCCGAAGTCATCCAGTGCGATCGAGAACCCGTGCGATTTCAGTTGCCGCAGCGCTTCCCGGGTCTGCTCCATGTCCGTCAGCAGCGCGGATTCGGTGAGTTCGACTTCCAGGCGATGTGGTTGGACCCCGAACTCCTCGCAGGTCTGGATGAGCAGGTTGACGATCCCGAGATGCCCGAGGTTGGCGGCGGAGATGTTGATGGCGATCTGGATGTCGCCCAGGTCCGCGAATTCAGTCGACGCCAGCAGGCTGCAAACCTTGCGGATCACCCATGTATCCAGTTCCACGATGAGATCGGATTCTTCGGCCACCGCGACGAAGGTCGTCGGAGGAATCCAGCCCAGGTCCTTGCTGTGCCAGCGCAGCAGGGCTTCGGCCCCCATCACCACCTTGTCGCCGTCGACCTTCGCCTGAAGGTGTAGCTGCAGTTCGTCGTTGGCCAACGCCAGTCGCAGGCGCGTTTCCAGTGCGAGACGCGATTCCAGCCGCGCGGTCATTTCCTTGCTGTAGACCAGCACGCCATCGGCCTGTGGGTGCGACTGGCTCGACGCGGCGGTGGCCGCGTAGCGGATCAGCGTGTCCGCGTCGGGCGCATGCTGCGGCGCGCGCGCCATGCCAACGGACGCGGCGATGGGGACGCGGTGCTGGCCGATGGTCAGCGATTCGGTGCAGATCAGGCGCAGGCGCTCGCCAATCGAGAACGGCTGGGAGTCGTCCAGCGAGTCGGTTTCGATAAACACCAGGAAATGGTCGGAATCGAGGCGGGCCAGATCGCGCCGCCCGTGTGTCTGCTCGTGCCCGTGCACCGCGCGCATGAGACGGGATGCCAGTGTCTGCCACATGTCGTTCAGCAGCTGCTGCGGCAACGACTGCGTGATCTGTCTGGGCACAAAAATCCGGATACACAGAACGGCAAGGAAATTCTCGTGGTCGGTTTGGCGGCTCAGCACGTCATTCGCGCGCTGTTCGAACAGCTCCCGATTGGGCAGGCCCGTGATGCGATCGTAAAACGCAAGCTGATTGAGACGGGCCTTGCGCTCCTGCGCCTTGAAATTGAGGCGCAGCAGCCACCACAGCAGGAACATCGCGGCGGCTGCGTAGCAGGCGTAGGCCCACCAGGTTCCCCACGGAGGCCGGGCCACATGAATCGGTAGTGTCAGTGGTTCCGGAGTCCAGACGCCGTCACTGTTGCTGGCCCGGATCATGAGCGTGTAGTGGCCCGGATCAAGGTTCGTGTAGGTCGCGCGGTTGCGCGGCGAGGGCGGGCTCCAGGTCTTGTCAAAGCCGTCCAGCTTGACCGAATAGAGATTTCGCTCGGGGGCGGCGTAGTCGGTTGCGGCGAACTCGAAGGCCACGACGTTTTCGTCGTGTGCCAGATGCAAGGCTTTGCGAAGGTAGGGGGGCGGCCTCCCCGTCGCAGGCACGCCAAATAGCAGTATGTCTGTCAGCAGGATTCGTGGTGGTTGTGTGTTCCACTCAATGGTCTGAGGATCAATGACGTTGAAGCCGCCTGGCCCACCAAAGTACAGGGTGCCGTCTTCTGCCCTGTGGTGGGCGCCAAAGTTGAACTCGTCGCCGAAGCTGCCGTGGCCTTGGTGAAACGACCGGACCGCACTCGTGTTTGGATCGAGCCTCATCAAGCCATTGTTGCTGCTGAGCCAGAGGCGTCCTGCCGCGTCGGACTCGATGCCGAAAATGACGTTGCTCGAGAGTCCGTCAGCAGATGAAATCAGTGAGAACTCGGGTCGCGTCTGTTCCAGCGATTCGCGGCTCAGCTTGGCGAGACCTTGGGCTCCCGTGCCTATCCACATATTGTCCTCATTGTCGGCGTGCAAGCTGTAGATGGTGTTGGACGGCAGACTTCCAGGTTCATTCGCGTTCTCGCGAAAATGCCGGAACTGGTCGGATTCTAGGTTCAGCATCATCAGTCCGCTGGCTTCCGTCCCGATCCAAAGCTCCCGGTTTTTTACGACCGCCAAAGCTGTCGCACGGATGCGTTCCAGGCCGGCCATCGCTCCCTCAAAACCCAAACGTTCAATGGAAAGCGAGTCTGTGTCGATGCGAGCGACGCCGCCGTTGTAGCTGCCCGCCCAGACGGTTCCGGGTGGCCCTTCCACCAACGACATGATTCCAGCGGCTCCAAGCGCGTCCCGGCGAGAGGGAGACATTGGCATCGAAGTGATGGTCTCTTGTTCCGGGTCGTAGTGGAGTAGTCCGTCCGCCAGCGTGCCGATCCAGATCTTGCCGTTCTCGTCTCGTAGAAGTGACATGACGCTGTCTTGCCCGAGGTCGTACAGGGCAGAGGGTGGAGCTGGATTTGAGTGGCCGGAACCATTCAGATGCAGAAGCCCAGATCCAATTGTTCCGATCCAGACCGTGTTGTCGGGCTGTTCCAAGAACGCGTTGACATGTACGCCAGAGAGCACTTCCGGCGTCCGAGGGCCCAGAGACCAGCTGCGTGGGTTCCAGATCGCGGTACCTCCACCGCGTGTACCGATCCAGATCAGCCCAGAGTCGTCCTGAGCGAAACTCATGATGAAATCATTCGGCAGGCTGAACTGATTCGCAGGTTCGTGCCTGACGATTTGAGAAGTGCCGTCGGGAAAGATCAGCGCAATGCCTGACTGAGTGCCGATCCAGATTCGCCCTTCGTCGTCCTCCATGAGGGCACGAATCCGATTACTGGGCAGCGTTATTCATGCGCCTGACTCGGCTCGGAAATGGTCAAACTCACCAGTCTCTGGATTCAGGCGCGATACCCCGGAATCGAATGTGCCGATCCAGATATTCCCATGGCGATCTTCCATGACACTGGCCACATTGTTTGCTGCCAGCGTCCGGGCTTCATCAGCGGCGCTGTCGTGCAGGTAAGACTTGATCGTGTTGGATGGACGCTGAATCCTGTGGACGCCCCGCTGGCTCCCGGCCCAAATTGTGCCGCCGCTTCCCTCGGCTAACGATGTGATTGCGCTTCGGCGCGCAGATGGCTGGTTCTTCGCTTCGCTCAGGAACCACGCAAACGGATGGGCGTCGGGAGTGAGTGCGACAATGCCGTTATCGCGTGTCCCGACCCAGATCGTTCCGTCTGACGCCACCAGCAGGTCGTAGATGCGAGCGTTGGTGAGGTCTTCCCCATCCTGCCCGGTTAGTTGGACCGTATCGATCCGATCGGCGCGACGATCCCAACGCATCACGCCAGCGTCATCACTACCGATCCAAAGGTTGCCCTCGGAATCCTCTTCAATAGCCCAGATGTAGTCGCTTCGCAGGTGGTCGGTTCGGCCACTCTGTCTGTAATAGGTCTGGATCTTGTGGCCATCGAAGCGATTCAGGCCGCTCTCCGTGGCGAGCCAGATGAAACCGAAGGCATCCTGATGAATATCCATCACGGTGCTCTGGCTGAGGCCCTCTCTCAGGCTGAGCCGCTCGAAGGACAGCGGTGTGGTCCGTGACGCCGCGGCGGCGGCGGCCGAAAGCGTCAGGGACAGGACAGCCGCGAGCGACAACCAGCGCGTGTGCGAGCTATGGGGCGTCCAGCGTCCGCGTCTTGGCCGGAGGCGACCTTGAGACTCGGCATTGCGGATGGGTGCGACGTTCATCCGCAAGAGTATGTCTGCGCTGGTGTAATGATTTTGCGATTCCGCCGTTGATCGGGTGAGCAAGACCAGTAACGCAACACCCCAAGAGCGTTTAACGTTTACTGAAGAACGAGAGTTCTACCCTCGAAGCTTAAAAGAAAACGACGCCGGAAAGGATTGCCCGGCATCGATATTCACCAGGCTTCAGGGACTAGGCCGCAGACGGGCCACGCATCATGCACACGCGCATTCTGGGGATCGGGGCCGGCGGACTCGCCGCGCTTGGGGTCGCTCTCTTTTCCATGGCGGATAGTGATTCGCCAGTTTCCTTCGCGGCCGAAGTCGCAGGGTTCTACATCGTTCAGGCGGACTCGCTGGAAACAGCGCATTCCGCCATCGAGCGGGTCGCCGGCGAGGCCATTGGTGAACTGCCGCTGATCAACGCGGCGAGCGCCTCGCTCACCGAGGCGCAGGTGGCTGCATTGCGGGCGAGCGGTGGCTTGCGCGTATACGAGGACGCTCGTCTCGAGGTCAGCGGGCAGGTTCCCGACACGTTCTATCCGATCTGGGTCGGCGCCGATCGCTTGCACGCGAGCGGCATCGACGGGTCCGGTATCGGTATCGCGATTATCGATACCGGCATGTGGCCTCTGCTCGCCAGCGAAATGACCGTGGTCAATGGCGTGGATACCACTGGTAGCCGGACCAATGTGGCCTCCGCGCCGTTCTCTCCCGCTGCGGTTCGCGATGACAGCGGGCACGGCACGCATATCGCGTCGGTTGCCGCCGGTAGCGAGCTGACCGCCGATGGGCGGTACGAAGGGGTGGCGCCCGGCGCCGACGTCTATGTGGTCAAGGCATTCGATGCGAGCGGCTACGGGACTTATCTCGACGTGATCGAGGGGATTCAATGGGTCGTGGATCACCATGAGGCGCTGGGTATCCGGGTGATGAACCTCTCGTTCAGCGGCGAGCCGCAGTCGTTCTACTGGGACGATCCGCTGAATCAGGCGGTGATGTCCGCCTGGGAGGCGGGCATCGTGGTGGTGACGTCCGCCGGCAATACGGGGCCGACTCCGATGACGGTGGGTGTCCCGGGCAACGTGCCGTACGTGATCACCGTTGGTTCGGTGGATGACAACTTCACGCCCGATGACAACAGCGACGACTTCCTGTCCTCATTTTCGTCCACGGGCCCGACCTACGAAGGTTTCGTCAAGCCCGAGCTGACGGCGCCTGGAGGTCACATGCTGGCGCACATGAATCCGGATGGGCTGATTCCGCGGACCTATCCGAGCTACATGGACAACAGCGGCATGTATTTCACGATGTCCGGGACATCCCAGGCCGCGGGCGTGATCTCCGGCGTGGCGGCGCTCGTGCTGCAGGCGAATCCGGACCTGACGCCCGATGACGTGAAGTGTCGGCTGCTGCGCTCGGCCAAGCCGGTGGTGGATGCCGACGGAACCGCGCTGTACTCCATCTTCCAGCAGGGCGCGGGACTGGTCTATGCCCCAGACGCGGTGTACGGAGACGCGACCGGCTGTGCCAACGTCGGGCTCGACATCGCGGCGGATCTCTCCGGTGACGCACATTACGTCGGTGCCGCGACGCAACTGGAGGACGGGACGTTTGCGTTGGTGAATCCCGAAACGCAGCAGGTTTCGGACGTGAGTGGGACGACCTGGGATGGAAGCTATACCTACACGCAGGGTTACACGTGGAGCGGAGGCGACGGGGGTACGGGAATACCCGGCGATGAGGGCGGGACGACGTCCAATGACGGTTACACGTGGAGCGGAGGCGACGGGGG
>NZ_CAXFCL010000138.1:0-13956 GCF_964000955.1 uncultured Abyssibacter sp. | reverse complement strand
CCGGTGATCGGCACGCGGGCGACGATGGTCTTCCCGATGTTCTTCTGCCAGATGCGCACGGTGGCGATGCCGTCCTGAGGAATGCGCTCGGCGGCGACCAGCCCGTTGGTGATGGCGAAGGACCCGACCGCCGCGGTCAGGTTGCCGCAGTTGCCGCTCCAGTCCACGAAGGCCTTGTCGATGGACACCTGACCGAACAGGTAGTCGACGTCGTGATCCGGCTGCGTGCTTTTCGACAGGATCACCGTCTTGCTGGTGCTGGACGTGGCGCCGCCCATGCCGTCGGTTTGCTTGCCGTAGGGGTCGGGGCTGCCGATCACCCGTAGCAGCAGCTTGTCGCGGGCCTCGCCCGCGACCTGCGCGGCTTCCGGCAGGTCGGTGAGACTGAAGAACACGCCCTTGGACGTGCCGCCCCGCATGTAGGTGGCGGGGATCTTGATCTGGGGTGCGAAGGCCATCGAACAGCTGCCGGAATGCGTCAGTGGGGGCGCAATGTTAGCAGTCCCGACCGGCGTGTTTCCCCGACCTTCCGGTGGTTGCGTGCAGGGAGTGGACCGGTTTCAGATCACTGATCGCGTCCGGCATTTTCCGGTGTCCACGATTGACGTTCGGTCTTGCCCGATTCCGGCGCGGCGCACCGGGCAGCGGTTGAGCCTGCCCGATGCGTCACTCCGCCATTGGCGCTGAACTACCAGTTTGCGCTTAAGGTCAGGCTCAACTGCCGCGTCGGTGTCTGGGTCGCGAAGTAGGAGTTCGCGTACAGGTTGTGGTCGGCGACGAAGCTGAGCGCCTTTTCGTTGGTCAGGTTGCTGCCGCGCAGCGTGACCGCCCAGCGCTCGCTGCTGGGCCCGACGCTGATCCGCGCCCCCAGCAGGGTCTGCTCTTCCTGGTAGGCATTCGGGTCCAGGTCCAGCGTCAGGTACTGCTCGCCGCGGTAGCTCACGTCCGCGCCCACGGTGATGCCCAGGTTGCGACCCAGCGGAAACTGCACTTCGGGACCCAGGGAGGCGGTGATGTCCGGCGCCTTGGGCAGGGGTCTGCCGCTCAGGTCCTGCTGGCAGTCTTCCAGCGCGCCGCACTCGGCGCTCTGCGGCGCGGTTGGTGGCCCGCTGGGGTAGCTGACGTACTCGGCCGTGGACAGTGCCAGGGCGCCGTTGATCGTCAGCCAGTCCCACGGTGCCAGCCAGGTGGCGTCGAGTTCAAAACCCTTCAGGATGGACTCGGCGGCGTTGTACACATCAAAACTCACGCCGTTGAAATTCACGACCTGCATGTTGCTGACGGTGGTGTGGTAGTAGGTCGTGTTCAGCGCCAGTGAGCCGTCCAGCAGCCGCATCTTGGCGCCCACCTCGTAGCTGTCACCCCGCTCGGGCTCGAAGACGAGATCCTCGCTGTTGAACGAGATGCCGTTGAACCCGCCGCTCTTGTAGCCGCGGGTCCAGTGGACGTAGGTGGAGATGTCGTCGGTGAGCTGGAAGCGAAGCCCGACCTTCGGAGACACCTCGGTTTCCCGCCGCTCCAGCGGTTCGCTGAAGTTGGTGTTGGGCGGGCTGTTGGCGCCGACCACCGCCGCGGTGATCCCCAGGCCGCGAGAGGTGACGCTGAGCAGCGCATCCTTGTCCTCCTGACCGACGCGCAGGCCCAGCAGCAATTCGAGCCGGTTGGTCAGTGACAGCGTCACCTGCCCGAACGCCGCCATGGACTGCGACTCCTGGTAGAACGCCTGATAAATCCCGTCGCCCAGATCGATCGGCGGGACGATCGGGCCGGTGATGGGCCCGATCAGTTCGAACAGATTGCTGATCAGGCCGTCGTCGGCGGCGAACAGGGCCTCGGCGCCGGCGGGCGTCAGCACGAATTCGACAATGTCGGTTCCGAGCGCGACATCCACACCGATGTCGATGGTGCTCTGGAAGAAGAACAGGCCACCAACGTATTCGGCATCCAGTCCGAACAGGTCGAAGTTGCCCGTGCCTCGCAGCTCGAACGAATCCTGGTCGTAGCCGAAGTCGACGTTGACATTGACGAGGTCCGCGGCGCTGACGTCGTAGTCCATCCGGATGAGGTTTTCCATGGACGCATGACCCACGATCCCCGTCAGGGTGTGATTGCTGCCCAGTTGATAGTCGCCAGCCAGATGAACGAGGTCGGTTGTGTGCTTGACGAAACCCGGGGTGTTGAAGGTCGTCTGGTTGTTGTAGGGATCGTCCTCGGTGGTCGGATCCTTGGTCCGGGCGTAGTCGAGCGCATCCTCGTCCATGGCGTAGGGCTGCCACGGGGCGTAGGTGTTGTCGATGTCGGCAAACTGGCCGCCCAGACGCAGCTGCAGATTGTCCGTGGCGTCATAGGTCAGCTTGAGTCTGGCGGCGTACTGGTCGAACGAGGACTCGTAGCGATCCAGGAAGCTGTTCTTGACCTGACCGTCCTGGTGCCAGGCCATGCCGGCCACGCGGGAGAGCAGCTTGTCCGTGAGGGGCTGGTTGAATACCACTTCGGCGCGGCGCTGGTCGTCCTCGCCGCCGGTGAGCAGGACCGATCCCGAGCGCACCGGTTCCGGTTCGCCGGTGCCGAAGATCAGCACGCCGGCGATGGTGTTCTTGCCGAACAGGGTGCCCTGCGGTCCGCGCAGCACCTCCACCCGGTCGATGTCGTAAAGTCCGTCGGGAATGAATTCGGTGCGGCCCAGCGGCACGTCATCGACGATCAGGCCCACCGATGGTTCCAGGCCGACATTGTAGGTGTCGGTGCTGAAGCCGCGAATGCCGATGGTGGGGGACTGCGCGTCCACGTCCATTTCCAGGTTCGGCACCATGTCCTCGATGCCGCTGGCGTCGAACACGCCGGAGTCGCGCAGCCGGTCACCACCGACCACGCTCACCGCTACCGGAACCTCCTGCAGGGTCTGCTCCGTCTTCTGTGCGGTGACGACGATTTCCTCGATCACGCGTCCGCGACGCGGGCTCGGTTCGGGCTCGGGTTCCGGCTGGGCGAGCGGGATCGTGTCCTCGTAGGGTTCGCTGGGTGCAGCCTTCGTGTCTTCGGGTTCGGACGATGTGGATTGTTCCGAAGTGTCCTGCGCCGGTGTCTCCTCGGCCGTCTCGGCATCCGGTTCCGAGAACAGGAAGTCCAGATCATCATCGGCCGCCATGGCGGTCGTGGCGACGGTCGCGGCGAGTAGTGCGCCACAAAGCCAGGTGACGCCGAAACACTGGCGGCCGCGGGGAATCGTGAGGAGCGGGTTCAGCATGGTGTTCAAAACTCGATGCCCAGTGAAACGACCACGGTGCGGGGTCGCAGCAATCCGTAGTTGATCGACCCGCCGGTGGTGCTGATGCCGTGAAAGGCGTTGACCGCGACGGTCTCGTTGAGAAGGTTGGTGCCGCTGATGCGCAGGGTGGGGGTGATCTCGCCCGGTCGGGTGAGGTTCAGCGACGCGCCGAGCAGACCGTAGGCCGGCAACTTCTCGTAGTTGACGACCTCGTTGTTGGAATCACCCTGATAGCTGTAGTTGACGCCGGAATTCATCATCCAGCGGCCGAAATACGCCTGGTGCATCACGCCGAGCGAGCCGGTGACCCGCGGCGTGGCCGGCAGGCGTGCGCCTTCCTCCGCGGTGCCGCGCGACGATTCGAAGGACTCGGTCAGGCGGGCATCCACATAGGCGCCGTTGAGCGTGACCATGAGATTGGCCGGCAGCAGCATCGTCAGCGCGGATTCGACGCCCTGGACGCGCGCGCCGCCGGCGTTGCTGATGTAGGACGTGGACGTGAGCTGACTGGACTGGCGTACCTGCGGATCGATCCACTCGATGTGGAAGCCGGTGAGGTCGAAGCGCAGCGCTCCACCAAGCCAGTCGGAGCGAAAGCCCAGCTCGTAGTTGTTGATCTCGTCCGAGAAGTAGGTGAACTCGATGTCCGGATCATTCAGCGGATTGTTGTTGAATCCGCCAAAACGGAAACCCTTGGCGTAACTGCCGATCACGCGGATGTTGTCGGTGGCGTGCCAGGTGATGGCGGCCTTGGGGTTGTAGCCTTGCTCCGTGAGTGGAACGCCGCTCGTGTCCCCGCTGGAATCCAGATAGCCGGTGCTCTCCTGACGAAAATACCGCCCACCGATATTGAGTTCGAAACGGGTGCCCAGCGGTCGGGTTACATCGAAGAAGATGGCGGTCTCGCCCGCGGTGGCGGAGACGTCGGAGGGGATGTCCAGCACCGGGATCGTCAGCGGGTCGATCAGCACCGTCAGGTTGGCCAGGGTGGTGTTGTTGAAGATCTGATCGGCATCCAGCCAGTACAGGCCGATCAGGTAGTCCCATTCGTCCAGCAGCCAGAACCCGGTATCGCTGGGCTCGGAAGACACCAGTCGAAGCTCGCCGGTGGTCTGTTCGGTGTGGCCTTCGTAGAGCTGGAGGACGGTCACGCCCGGCACCTGCTCGAAGCCCCAGAACGAGGTCAGATCGTAGATGCTCTCATTGTCCTTTTCGATGAAGCTGGCGATGCCGGTGACCGAGAAACTGTCGAAGGCGTACTCCGCCTCGCCGCGGTAAATGTTCGCCCAGGTGTCGCCGGGTGTTTCCGTGCGGCGTGAATCGGTTTCGCGACGGTCGGGATTGTCGGTGGCGCCGCTGGCATCGGCCTCCGCCTCGAAGCGGTAGGCCATCAGCTCGACGCTGAGGCGCTCGGTCGCGTCCCAGGTGCCAATGATCCGCGCCTGGGTGTTGCGTCCGCTGTCGATGTCGTCTTCGTCCGCGGTGAGGTCATCGATCGCGCCGGGATACGAGCGACGGGTGCCGACGATGCGCACCGCCGCCGAATCGCCGACCGGGCCGTTGAGATAGCCGGCGTACTCGCGATAGAGGCCATCGCTGTCGGACACGTTGCCGACGCCCGCCGAGAGGTTGCCGGAGAATTCCTCGTGGACCGGCTTGTTCGGCACGTAGCGGATGGCGCCGGCCAGCGCCGCGCCTCCGAACAGCGTGCCCTGCGGGCCCTTCAGCACTTCCACCGTGGCGAGGTCGTAGGGATCGATGCCGGGGATCGAGCCGGCCAGCGATGGATTGACCAGCGACACGTCGTTGAACAGATAGCCGGTGGTCGTGCCGCCGTAGCCGACCGTGCCGCTGGCGGTGATGCCGCGGATGACGACCTGCTGACGGATTTCCGACCCGCCGGAACTGCTGAACGTGACGCCCGGTGACTTGGAGAGAATCTGCTCGAGATCCGTGGCCCCGGCTTCGGTCAGGTCGTCGCCGGACATGGCGTCGATGCTCACCGGGATGTCGCGAACCGAGGATTCGCGCTTGGTCGCGGTGACGACGATTTCCTCGATTTGCCGGGACGGCGTCCGGCGTGCTGGCGGTTCGTCCTGGTCCTCGTCCAGCGGCTGGACCGGGATGGTCTCGACGGTCTCGGGGGCTGACTCCGCGGGCCTGCCGGCATTGCTGCCGCCTTCGTCCCGCGAGGCCGCCGCGTTGTCTCCGGAGGCTCCGCTGTCGTCCGCGGTTTCGGGGTCGCCGGTCTCGGGCCCGTTCGACGACTCGCTGGGCGGAGCATCGCCGAACAAATCGTCCATCCATGCATCGTCGTCACCCTGAGCCTGGGCCGCGTGGGCGCTCAGGATCAGTGTGGCCACGGCGAGCGCGCACCAGCGAAGAGGACGGCGGGCCGTCGGGTCGGGTTCTAGCATCAAGTCTGTTTCGGCGAGCCAAGATTTATGGTGGGGGAGGGCCGCAAATACCGTGCCCGGAGACGCCATCGGGCAGGCTTTTTCGCCTCGTTGGTATAAATCTACCGTCTAACCCGGGCATGGCGACGCAATGAAGGCCGTATTTACTACTGCGCTCGAACAGGAGTAGCAGCGATGCGCCGATGGCGTTGTCCAGGCGCTACGCGCCGCAGGGCTCGCACAATTCACGGTCACCGACACCGAGAACAACGGGTGGCGCCGGATGGTCATCGCGGCCTGACGCGGGTTCCCGCGTCGCTGGAGGCGCTGACGCTTCTGCGGTCCCGTGTCGGTCAGCGACTCTAGGGGTGGGCGGTGATGGCCTGATGGGATCCCCGGGCCGGAAACGTGGTCATGCGTGGCTGGTTGCCGACGGCGAACAGGCGCTTGCGGGATGCCGTCAAGCGGCCACCGTTGTTACAGCCGCCATTCCTTCAGCGTGTCGTATCCGAAGGGATGACGCCTCCTGCGCACCAGGGTGTAGCGGTCGAGCTTCCAGTCGATCGAGTCGATCTCGACGGGGCGCAGATCCTCGGGCGCCCGATAGGAGATCGGAACCTGCGGACGATTCCTGAACGCCATGTCGAGTCCCCAGAGGCTCATCGAACGCCGGACCTCCGAAATCAGTTCCGAAAACCCACCGGGCTCGTTCCTCGGCAGGAACGACCACTGCCGCCCGCCGGAGTCGCCGATGTGATCGAAACGCATCAATGCCGACTCGGCATTGATGGCATTTCCGACCTGCATCAGCGTCTCCAGCATGCCGGGCGTGTCCTCGTGGATGCCCGACAGCGATTGATGCCAGTGCTCGGGCGGGAACAGCGCGTCGCCGAGGCGTTCCGTCAGGCCGTGTTCATCCAGCGTCGCTTCCATCCTGCCGCGCACGTTGGTGGGCGGCTTCGACATGAGAATCAGACCACCGAGCGGCATCGATCTATCGGTCCTAGGCTGCTTTGGTTGACTCCAGAAAGTCTTGCGCAAAACGCTGGAGCACGCCACCGGCTTCGTAGATCGACACCTCCTCGCCGGTGTCCAGGCGGCAGGTGACGGGCACTTCGAGGGTCTCTCCGTTCTTGCGATGGACGACCAGCGTCAGCGTGGCGCCGGGCGCGCGTTCGCCGACGACGTCGTAGGTTTCCGAGCCGTCGAGGTCCAGGGTCTTGCGGGTGGTGCCGTCCTGGAATTGCAGGGGCAGCACGCCCATGCCGACGAGGTTGGTGCGGTGAATGCGCTCGAAGCCTTCGGCGACGATGGCCTCGACGCCGGCCAGGCGCACGCCCTTGGCGGCCCAGTCGCGGCTGGAGCCCTGACCGTAGTCGGCGCCGGCGACGATGATCAGCGGCTGCTTGCGGTTCATGTAGGTCTCGATGCCTTCCCACATGCGCACGACCTCACCTTCCGGTTCCAGTCGGGTCAGCGAACCCTGAACGACCTCGCCGTTTTCGTCCTTGACCATCTCATTGAAGAACTTGGGGTTGGCAAAGGTTGCGCGCTGCGCGGTCAGGTGGTCGCCGCGGTGGGTGGCGTAGGAGTTGAAGTCCTCTTCCGGCAGGCCCATCTTCGCCAGGTATTCGCCAGCCGCGCTGGTCGGCAGGATGGCATTGGACGGTGACAGGTGGTCGGTGGTGATGTTGTCACCGCAGACGGCCAGCGGACGCATGCCCTTGAGCGTGCGTTCGGCGGCCAGCGCGCCTTCCCAGTAAGGCGGGCGGCGGATGTAGGTGCTCATCGGGCGCCAGTCGTAAAGCGGGCTGATGTTCTCGTCCTTGATGACCTTGAAGTTGAACATCGGCTCGTAGACACGGGTGAAGTGCTCCGGCTTGACGCTCTCGGCGATGACCGCGTCGATCTCCTCGTCGGTCGGCCACAGGTCCTTCAGCGTCACGGCGTTGCCGTCCTTGTCGATGCCCAGCACGTCCTTTTCGATGTCGAAGCGGATGGTGCCGGCGATGGCGTAGGCCACGACCAGCGGCGGCGAGGCCAGGAAGGCCTGCTTGGCGTAGGGGTGAATGCGGCCGTCGAAGTTGCGGTTGCCGGAGAGCACGGCGACCGAGTACAGATCCTTGTCGATGATTTCCTGCTGGATCTTCGGGTCCAGCGCGCCGCTCATGCCGTTGCAGGTGGTGCAGGCGAAGGCGACGATGCCGAAGCCGAGCTGGTCCAGTTCGTCCTGCAAGCCGGCTTCCTCCATGTAGAGCTGCACGGCCTTGGAGCCGGGCGCGAAGGAGGATTTCACCCAGGGCTTGCGGGTCAATCCGGCCGCGTTGGCCTTTTTCGCCAGCAGGCCGGCGGCGACGACGTTGCGCGGGTTCGACGTATTGGTGCAGCTGGTGATCGCGGCAATGATCACGGCGCCGTCGGGCATGGAGCCGTCGGCCGGCATCTCCCAGGGGGCGGCGATGTGGCGCGCGGCCAGATCGGAAGTCGCCAGCCGGCGATGCGGGTTGGACGGGCCGGCGAGGTTGCGGGTAACGCTGGACAGATCGAAGGTCAGCACGCGCTCGTATTCGGCGGTCTCCAGCGCATCGGCCCACAGGCCGGTGGTCTTGGCGTAGTTCTCGACCAGGGCGATCTGCTCCGGCGTGCGGCCGGTGAGCTTGAGGTAGTCGATGGTCTGCTCGTCGATGTAGAACATCGCGGCGGTGGCGCCGTATTCCGGCGTCATGTTGGAAATCGTCGCGCGGTCGCCCAGGGTGAGCGCGCGGGCGCCTTCGCCGTAGAACTCCAGGTAGGCGCCGACCACCTTTTCCTTGCGCAGGAACTCGGTGATCGCGAGCACGATGTCGGTGCCGGTGATGCCGGGCTGCGGCTTGCCGGTCAGTTCCACGCCGACGATGTCGGGCAGGCGCATGTAGCTGGCGCGGCCGAGCATGACCGATTCGGCTTCCAGGCCGCCGACACCGATGGCGATGACGCCCAGGGCGTCCACATGCGGCGTGTGGCTGTCGGTGCCGACCAGCGTGTCCGGGAAGGCGATGCCGTCACGGGCATGGATCACCGGCGACATCCGCTCCAGGTTGATCTGATGCATGATGCCGTTGCCGGGCGGCACGACGTCGATGTTCTTGAAGGCCTTCTTCGTCCAGTTGATGAAGTGGAAGCGGTCTTCGTTGCGACGGTCCTCGATGGCGCGGTTCTTCTCGAACGCGTCCTTCTCGAAGCCGGCATGTTCCACGGCCAGCGAGTGGTCGACGATGAGTTGCGTCGGAACCACCGGATTGACCAGCGCCGGATCACCGCCTTTTTCCGCGATTGCGTCACGCAGGCCGGCCAGGTCCACCAGCGCGGTCTGGCCCAGGATGTCGTGGCAGACGACGCGGGTCGGGAACCACGGAAAATCCAGTTCGCGCTTGCGCTCGATGATCTGCTTGAGCGAATCCGTCAGCGTCGCCGGACTGCATCGTCGCACCAGGTTCTCGGCGAGCACGCGCGAGGTGTAGGGCAGCGTGTCGTAGGCACCCGGCTGGATGGCCTCCACGGCCTCGCGGGTGTCGTAATAGTCCAGGTCGGTGCCGGGAAGCGGTTTGCGGTGGGCGGTGTTGGTCATGGCGGCGAGGGGTCAGGTGTGAGGGGCAAGGGGAAAGGCGTGAGGAGCAAGGTGGGGGTGTCGGCGATGCGCCTGACACCTCACCCCTGACTCCTCACGTATCGAAAAACGAACCTCAGGTCCGCTTTTCGATCGGCACGAACTCCAGATTCTCCGGCCCGGTGTAGTTGGCGCTGGGGCGGATGATCTTGCCGTCGATACGCTGCTCGATCACATGGGCGCTCCAGCCGGCGGTGCGTGCGATGACGAACAGCGGCGTGAACATGTTCGTGGGCACGCCCATCATGTGATAGCTGACGGCGCTGAACCAGTCGAGGTTCGGGAACATCTTCTTGGCGTCCAGCATCACCGATTCCAGACGCTCGGCGATGTTGAACATCTTCATCGAGCCCTGTTCCTCCGACAGCTCCTTGGCGACCTTCTTGATCACCACGTTGCGCGGATCGGAGATGGTGTAGACCGGGTGGCCGAAGCCGATGATGACTTCCTTGCGGCCGACGCGTTCGCGGATGTCGGCCTCGGCCTCGTCCGGATTGTCGTAGCGCTTCTGGATCTCGAAGGCGACCTCGTTGGCGCCGCCGTGCTTCGGGCCACGCAGCGCGCCGATACCGCCGGCGATGCAGGAGTGGAAGTCCGAGCCGGTGCCGGCGATCACGCGGGAGGTGAAGGTCGAGGCGTTGAACTCGTGCTCGGCGTAGAGCACCAGCGAGGTGTGCATCGCACGGACCCAGGACTCACTGGGCGGCTCGCCATGCAGCAGATGCAGGAAGTGGCCGCCGATGGAATCGTCATCGGTCTCGACATCGATGACCTTGCCGTTGACCGCGTACTGGTACCAGTACAGCAGCATCGAACCGAGGCTGGCGATCAGCCGGTCGGCGATGTCGCGGGCATCGGCATGGTTGTGGTCATCCTTCTCCGGCAGCACGCAGCCCAGCACCGACACGCCGGTGCGCATCACGTCCATGGGGTGTGAGTTGGCCGGCAGTTCCTCCAGCGCGCCCTTCACGGCGGCGGGCAGGCCGCGGTAGGCCTTGAGCTTGGTCTTGTAGGCGCGCAGTTCGGCTTCCGTCGGCAGCTTGCCGTGGATCAGCAGGTAGGCGATCTCCTCGAATTCGCAGGCTTCCGCGATATCGAGAATGTCGTAGCCGCGGTAATGCAGGTCGTTGCCGGACCGGCCGACGGTGCACAGCGCGGTGTTGCCGGCGGCGGTGCCGGACAGCGCAACGGACTTCTTCGGCTTGAATCCGCCGGCGCTCTGGGTCGTCTCACTCATGGGGTTCTCCCGTTGTTCCGATTTTGAAGAGGTGTCGGTATGCGGCCCGCGTCAGGCCGACTTGCCCTTGGCGAACAGTGCGTCGAGCTTCTGTTCGTAATCGTGGTAACCGATCGAGTCGTATAGCTCCATCCGGGTCTGCATGCTGTCCACCACATTCTTCTGCGTACCGTCTTTGCGGACGGCAGTGTAGACGGCTTCGGCGGCCTTGTTGGCGGCGCGGAAGGCGGACAGAGGATAAAGCACCAGCCCGACGTTGACCGAAGCCAGCTCCTCGACGGTGTAGAGCGGGGTCGAGCCGAACTCGGTGATGTTCGCCAGGATTGGTACGCCGACGGCTTCCGCGAACTGCTTGTACATCGGCAGCTCGGTCATGGCTTCGGGGAAGATCATGTCGGCGCCGGCTTCGGCGCAGGCGCAGGCGCGGTCGATCGCGGCCTGCAAGCCCTCGACGGCCAGGGCGTCGGTGCGGGCCATGATCACGAAGTCGTCATCGGTACGGGCGTCCACGGCGGCCTTGATGCGGTCGACCATCTCCTGCTGGGTGACGATTTCCTTGTTGGGGCGATGACCGCAGCGCTTTGCGCCGACCTGATCCTCGATGTGCATGGCCGCGGCACCGGCCTTGATCAGGCTCTTGGTGGTGCGGGCGACGTTGAACGCGCTGGGCCCGAAGCCGGTGTCCACGTCGACCAGCAAGGGCAGGTCGCAGACGTCGGTGATGCGGCGAACATCGATCAGCACGTCCTCCAGGCCGCTGATGCCGAGATCGGGCAGGCCCAGCGAGCCCGCGGCGACACCGCCGCCGGAGAGGTAAATCGCGCGGAAGCCCGCACGCTGGGCGAGCAGGGCGTGATTGGCGTTGATGGCTCCGATCACCTGCAACGGTTTTTCTTCGGCCAGCGCCTGCCGGAACATCCGGCCTTTGGATGGTATGGACACGCGTCTCGACTCCGTGAGAGGGAAGGTGGCGCCTCTTGTACAAGAGCTGTGCCAGTCGTCGATGGCGTTGCAACGGTTGCGGCGGTTTGTCTTAACTTGCTGAAAATGCGGATAAAAAATTCATGGTCCGTGATGCGGTAAGCCGTCTATCTCGATTTCATGTGTTTCATGAAACGTCGTAGAATGTTTCATGAAACCATCGATGAAATAGCTGTCCGTCATGCCCGAGTCATTGTCCGCAACGGCGGGAACCACGCGTCCGAGCATCTGGACCGTGTCCGTCACCCGTCTGGCGCGTCTGTTCCGCGAGGTCAGCCCCGAATTCGATGACCGGGCGCGGATCGACGCGATCAACCTGGGGTTCGAGGAGGCGCTGGAAGAGATTCGCCGGCGGCTGAAGACGCAGCCCTGTGATGCCGTGATCGCGGCCGGTTCCAACGGCGCGTACCTCAAGAGCCGGTTGCCGGTTCCCGTGGTGCTGGTCAGGCCGACCGGGTTCGAGCTGATGGCCGCGTTGTCGCGGGCCAAACGCATGGCGGAGCGCGTTGGCGTCGTCACCTACCAGACCGAGCATGCCGAGTTCTCCGATTTTGCCGAGAGCTTTGGTCTGCAGATCGAACAGCGTGCCTTCGTCACCAGCGAGGACGCGCTGGATGCTGTCTCCGAACTGGCCGCGCAGGGGGTGGAGGTCGTGGTCGGCACCGGCATGGTGGCCGATTTCGCCGACGCGGCCGGTCTGCGTGGCGTGCTGCTGTACTCGGCCTCCAGCGCGCGGGCGGCCTTCGAGACGGCGCTGGACATCACATCGGCCACGCGCACGCTGCGGGCTCAGCAGGCCGACGAGGATCGCGGCCAGCGACGCACGCGGCGGCGTGTTGTCACCGACAGCGGCCCGGAACTGATCGGCGACAGCGAGCCGATGCGGCAGATTCGCGAGCGCATCGCCTATTACGGTTCCACTGACGCGGGCGTGCTGATTCTCGGTGAGACGGGAACCGGCAAGGAGCTGGCGGCGCGGCGGTTGCACGCAGGCAGCCAGCGCAGCCGGGGCCCGCTGGTGACGGTGAACTGCGGGGCCTTCGCCGAATCCCTGTTCGAGGCCGAGCTGTTCGGTTATGAGGACGGCGCGTTCACCGGCGCCCGGCGCGGTGGCCGGACGGGGCTGATCGAGTCGGCCCATCGCGGCACGCTGTTTCTGGACGAGATCGGCGAGTTGCCGCTGTCGTTGCAGTCCCGGCTGCTGCGGGTGCTGGACGGGCAGGAGATCCTGCGCGTGGGCGCCAACCGTCCGGTGACGGCGGATGTGCGTGTGGTCGCGGCGACCAACCGCGACCTCGCGGACATGGTTGCCCAGGGCGATTTTCGCCAGGACCTCTATTTCCGTCTCAATGTTCTGCGGGTGGAGCTGCCGCCGCTGCGTCTGCGACGCGGTGACGTTGCGATCCTGGCGCGGCATTTCCTCGACGAGCTGTCCGGCGACGGGGCCATGTCGCTGTCCGCCGATGCCTTGCAGCGGCTGCAGCGTTATTCGTGGCCGGGCAACGTGCGGGAGTTGCGGAATGTCATCGAGCGCGTGTTCCATCACGCCCGTGCGCTGGGAATGCAGGGGGCGCTGGACGCCGCGGTTCTGGACGCCTGCGCGCCTGAGCTCACGGCGGATGAGCGGAGCGTGGAGCCGGGAATGCCGGACAGGCGCCCCTCGGCGGACGAGTTGCAGGCGACACTGGCGCGCGTGAACGGGCACCGAGGCCGGGCGGCGGAGATCTTTGGCGTGTCCCGCTCCACGCTCTGGCGCTGGATGCGCGATGTCGATCCACTTGCCTGATGGGCGGTTGGGTCGCGGCGCTTGCCATCGTGTGCTCCATGACGACCCGAGAACCCGCGTGATCCGGGCGCACCTACCCGTCCGGAGAGTGTGCCGGTCGACCGGAGTGTTGATTCTCGACCGACAACAACACCGAGGAGACCGACATGCCCCTGGATGCTCAGACCGCCGGGTTTCTGCAACAGCTCGAAGCCGCCGGCGCGCAGCCGTTTCATGCCTTGCCGCCCCCCGAATCGCGGGCGGCCTTCAGCGCACTGATCGGCATGCTGCCGAGCTCGGATGCCGACATCGCCGGCACCGAGGATCGTCGCATTCCCGGTCCGGGTGGCGAGCTTGCGCTGCGGGTGTACACGCCGAAGGGGGAGGGGCCGTTTCCCGTGTTCGTCTACCTTCACGGCGGTGGTTTCGTGATCGGCTGCGTGGACGACTACGACCCGGTGTGCCGCGAGCTGTGCGCCCGGGTTGGCTGTCTGGTGGTTTCCGTCGACTACCGCCTCGCGCCGGAACATCCGTTTCCCGCCGCGCCGGACGACTGTTTCGCGGCCACGCAGTGGGTTGCCGCGCATGCCGCGTCGCTGGGCGGCGATCCGTCACGCATCGTCGTTGGTGGTGACAGCGCGGGCGGCAATCTTGCCGCCGTGG
>NZ_CAXFCL010000137.1:0-2822 GCF_964000955.1 uncultured Abyssibacter sp. | reverse complement strand
CCGCCAGCGTGTCGGTCGTGTAGGACGGTCCATCGCGATCCAGTTCGACGGTATCCAGCACCAGCCCCGGCTCGTCGGCGATGGCGTCGGCGATCCACTGCGCACGCACGGCGTTGCTGGCGCGCGGGGCGTCACGATGCGGCGGCACGCGATTCGGCACCAGCCGGACATGGTCCAGGCCCAGCCGCTCGCGCAATTCCACACAGATTCGCAGATGCCCCAGGTGAACCGGATCGAAGGTCCCCCCCAGCATGCCGATCGGAGCGCTCAGTGTGCAGGCCCCATGATCAGTCGCGTGGGCTCAATGCCGGCAATGCCCATCGCCGTAGACCACGTATTTCTCCGACGTCAGCCCTTCCAGCCCCACCGGGCCGCGGGCGTGGATCTTGTCGGTGGAGATGCCGATCTCGGCGCCCAGACCGTACTCGAAGCCGTCGGCGAAGCGGGTCGAGGCATTGACCATGACCGAGCTGGAATCCACCTCGCGCAGGAAGCGCCGCGCCGCGGTCAGGTTCTCGGTGATGATGCTTTCGGTATGCCCCGAGCTGTAGCGGGCGATATGCGCCATGGCCGCATCGACATCGTCGACGATGCGGATGGACAGGATCGCGTCCAGGTATTCGGTCGCCCAGTCCTCGTCGGTGGCGGGCAGCACGTCGGCCACCAGCGATCGCGTCTTTTCGCAGCCGCGCAGCTCGATGCCGGCGTCGCGGTAGGCCTCGGCCAGCGCGGGCAGCAGCTCGGCCGCGCGTGATTCGGCGATCAGCAGCGTCTCCATGGTGTTGCAGGTGCCCAGCCGCTGCGTCTTGGCGTTGACCGCCACCGCCACGGCCTTGGCGGCGTCGGCATCGCGATCGATGTACACGTGGCAGATACCGTCCAGATGCTTGATCACCGGCACGCGCGCATGCTCGGCGACGAAAGCCACCAGGCCCTTGCCGCCGCGCGGCACGATCACGTCGACATAAGCCGGCATGGTCAGCAGATGACGCACCGCCTCGCGGTCCGTGGTCTGCACCACCTGCACGGCATCGGCCGGCAGGCCGGCGGCTTCCAGCGCCTCGCCAATCAGTTCCGCGATGGCCCGGTTGGAGTGAATCGCCTCGGAGCCGCCCCGCAGGATCACCGCGTTGCCGGCCTTCAGGCACAGCGCGGCGGCGTCGGCGGTCACGTTCGGGCGCGACTCGTAAATGATCCCGATCACGCCCAGCGGCACGCGCATCTTGCCGACCTGAATGCCCGAGGGCCGCGCGTTCATGCCGGTAATGGCGCCAACCGGGTCCGGCAGGCTGGCGATCTGGCGCACGCCGTCGGCCATGGATTCGATGCGTGCGTCGGTCAGTTCCAGACGATCCAGCAGCGCCGCATCCAGGCCGGCGGCACGTCCGGCCGCCATGTCCTTCGCATTGGCGTCCTTGATCCGCGCACGGCCGTCGACGATGCGCTCGGCCAGTTCCAGCAACGCGGCGTTCTTCGCGCCCGGCTCGGCCACGGCGGTGCTGCGGGATGCGGCACGCGCACGCTCCCCCACCGCCTGCATGTAGGCGCCAACGTCCCGGGTCTCGATCTCGCTGACTGTCGCGCTCATTCTCGTCCGTTCACCTTCCGCGTCGCGACGGGAAAACCGCCGCGAGGTCATGCATTCAGGGGTTCCAGCTTGGCGGCCGAGGCCGCCATCCAGCTCCGCGCATCACGGCCAGCGGCCAGAACCCAGACCAATGTTAGCAAGTCATCCCAGGGGTCATGACGATCCACGCCCTTGGCACCCCGATCCGCGCGACCGGCGACGGCCATCATCCAGCGCACGGACGCGGGCGAATGCCGACGCGCGGCGGCGACCATCATCGGAATCCGGCGACGGAACACGCCGATTTGCGCGCAGACGGCCTCGGCATCGCGGGCGCTGACCACCCGGGCCAGCTTGCGCAGTTCCGCGGCCAGGATGGCGACGATCGGAAACGGTTCCACCCCTTCCTCGCGCAGCCGGTCCAGCGTGCGCAGCGCCGCCTCCGGTGGGCCGGCCAGCGCCTTGTCGATCAGGTCGAAGACCACGAACCGCGCGTGATCGGCCACGGCATCGGCCATCAGGTCCACGTCGATCCGCCGCCCCGGATGCAGCAGGGCCAGCTTGGCGATGTCCTGCGAGCCGGCAAGCAGATTGCCCTCCACGCGCTCGGCCAGCAGCGCGACGGCGTCGGGATCAGCCTCCAGACCTTCCTGCCGCAGGCGCGCGTTGAGCCAGCGCAGCAGTTCACGGCCCTTCGGCGTCCAGCCGTAGACGGTCACGCCGGTCTTGTCGACGGCCTTGAACCAGGCACTGTTGCGGCTGCGGCTGTCGAGCTCGGAGCAGATGATCAGGATCAGCGTGTCCGGCGGCGGTGCCTGCGCCGCCTCCTTGATCGCCGCGCCACCGTCCTTGCCCGGCGAACCGGTGGGCAAATGCACCTCGATCAGGGTCTTCTCGGCGAACAGCGACATCGCCTGCCCGGCACTGCGCAGCTCGGACCAGTCGAAGCCCCCCTCGGCGTGAAGCACCCGGCGATCGGTATAGCCGGCGGCCTTCGCGGCGGCGCGAATCGCATCAGCCGATTCGGTGACCAGCAGCGGTTCCTCCCCAGCGACGACGTAGATCGGGGCCAGCCCATCGGACAGGGCGGCATCCAGGCGGTCGGGAGAGATATTCATGCCAGGGAAACGCTGATTGATGCGCGCCGCCAAGACGGAACCGGTTTTCGCGCAAGCCCAGGCGAAGTGAGTGCCGCTTGGTCATTCCAAGTCAGCGAACGACAACGCAGGATTGCGGGAAAACCGGCCCGTTCCAT
>NZ_CAXFCL010000136.1:0-2948 GCF_964000955.1 uncultured Abyssibacter sp. | reverse complement strand
TCGCATACGAACGCTGCCCGATCCAGCGCATCGGCGCCCAGTTCAGCCAGCCGAACCAGATTGAACGCGGCTAGGTGACCGACCAGTAGATCAGCACCATCAGCGCCATGCCCTGGAGGCTGTAACGCAGCGTGCTGCGGAACACGTCGTCGCGAATCACCAGCGTGAACAGGAGCAGAGCCAGCGCACCGATCACCCACAGGTGCATGCGGGCCGGGTGCTGGTCGGCCGACGGGGCGCGATCCCGAGGATTCCACGCGAACGCCAGCAGGCAGCCGAATGCTAGGGAATCGATGCGCGTGTCGGTAGCGCTGTAGATGTAGTTCTCGGATACGCCGATGCCGACGTACAGTACCAAGCGCCAGACCAACGCGGCGGCGCAAAGACCCGCGAGTACGCGGATCGCCGTGCTGCGGGGGCGAGTGACCAGTATCAGCGCCAGCGGCGGAAAGAACAGGTAGAAGTGTTCCTCGATGGCCAGCGACCAAAGCGGCCCCAGTCCGGCGGGCATGGTCTCCGGGCCGAACATGGCGGCGTAGTAGTTGGGGTAGTACAGCAGGATCGAGATGACGCCGCCGACCGTGCCCGTTCCTTCCAGGAACCCGGCGCGACTGGTGATCACGCTGAACGCCACCACGAGGTACAACGGCGGGAACAGCCTGATCACCCGGCGCAGGTAGAACAGACGAAAATCGATGCCGCCCGTGCGTGCATATTCGTCGCGCAGCAGGGTGGTGATCAGATAGCCGCTCAGCGCGAAGAACACCGTCACGCCCAGCCCACCCGGAACGATATGGTCCAGGCCAAGATGCGCGGCAAAGACCAGCCCGATCGCGACGGCGCGAATGCCGTCGAGACTCGGAATCGTCCCCCGTCCCCGTGCTTCCATCAGTCAGGTATCCGTCGTCGGAGCGGAGCGCGACGATGATCCGGTGTCGTCTGCCCAGGGTGCATTTGCAATGGCGTATCCAATTCGCGGGCTCCGGGTTCCGGCGGCAACGTGGTTGTGTGGATCAATCAGTTTGTCCCTGGGCCGATTGTTTCCGCCGGCCGCGCACCAACTCCAGCGCGTACCGAAGTTCCGTTCGTGTGAACAGGGCGCTCAGGGCGAGATAAATCATCGCACCCGCGGTGATGCAGATCACCAGCAGCAACAGCGGGGCCAAGACATCGTCCAGCGCCTGACGCAGTGCGGCGACGGCGATCGACATGACCACGGCAATCAGCAGGCTGGGGCCACCGGAGACGATCTGGGTCTTCCAGGTGGACACGCCCAGTTGCTGCACCTGCAGGGCCTGGATCGGGAGCACGATGTAGCGGGACAGGACCACCGCGCCGATGGCGGCGATCAGCCCGAACTGAGCCGCGATGGGGACGCTGACGGCCATCAGCACCGTGGAGATTACGGCGACCATGATGAGCTGTGCACCCTTGTTGTAGTCGCGCAGGATGGCGTAGTTGAACGTGGTCACCGCGCTCAGCAGGCCGAGCAGACACATCAGTTGTAGCGGCACGACCGCGTCGCCCCAACTGTCGCCGAACAGCAGTGGAATCACCGTCGGGGTCACCGCGATCAATCCCAGAAACGCCGGATAGCCGATAAACGCGGACGCCTTCAGCGCGCTTTTGAGCAGGACGCCCAGGTCCTCCTTTCGGGATCGGGTCTCGGCCACCGAGGGGAGGGCGACCATCATCAGCGGCATCAGCAGCATGTCCCGCAACAGGTCGAAGATGCGTCGCGACACGCCGAAGTAACCGAGCGCCGTGGCGCCGAGGATGCCCCCGATAAAGACCTTGGGTAGCTGGTTTTCCAGTTCGTCGAGCATGCGCACGGCCACCGAACTCGACGAGAAGCGCAGGCAGGCTGGAACCTCGTCCCAGCGGGGCGCTGCGGGCGTCCAGTGGCATTTCCGCCAGAGGACCGCTGCGTTGACGCCGATCTGCACGAACTGCAGCGCGCCCAGCGACCAGATGCCGGCCCCGAGCAGGGCCAGTGCGATACCGACCAGGCAGCCGCTGGTCATGCCGACGGTGCCCGCCAGGGCCTGCGCCTTGAATTCCAGCCGGGCGCTGAGCATGGCCGCCGGCACCGTCTGCAACGCGGTCAGCGGGATGCAGCCGGAATACAGCAGCAGTAGTGGAGCCATCTGGGGATGGTCGAAGACATGCGCGATCCAGGGGCTTACCGCCACCACGATCACCGCCAGCAGCACACCGATACCGAACAACGTCCACAGGTACGCGCTCAGCGAGGCATCGGAGAGTTCGCGCCGCTGGATGATCACCTCGCCCGCCGCGGTACCGACCAGCACCTGGCCGAACATCACCAGCGCGGCGGCGCCGGTGTTCAGGCCGAACTGCTCGGGACCGATGATGCGGGCGATCAGCGCAAAGGCGATCAGCGACAGCGCGATCTTGCTCCACGACGCGATGAACGCCCACAGGGCACCGTGCGCGATCCGATGATGGGCGCTTGCCGAAGACTGGGTCATCTGCGGAACCTGCGTTCTTCGTAACGTCCTGTCAATGGATCAGTTGCGTGGTCGTGGTGACCGGGTCGCGGCCAGTCATGGTGTGACAGTGAAACCATCACCGAGCCACAGCATGTATCCTACCGCGAGGTCCCGACATCCCACCCGTCGCCTGGTGCGGTGGGGCGTCGCGGGGAGCCACATTACCCGTCCCGCGTTAACGCAAGTATCCGGCAGCACAGTAGTGTCCGTGAGTCAGACCCGATCGTTACACAAGGCTCCGCGCGGCGGTGACCTGTTCGTGTTCGGCATTCCGTTGCGCCCGAAATGCCGCACGGCGGACTGGGATGGCGCCGTCCGGCGTTTCCGGTCCGCGCTGCTGTCCTGTCTGGCGCAGACCGACCCCGATTTCAGAGTCCTGGTTGCCTGCAACGAGCGACCGGAGGGGATGCCCGATGACCCGAGGGTCGAGTACCT
>NZ_CAXFCL010000135.1:0-5995 GCF_964000955.1 uncultured Abyssibacter sp. | reverse complement strand
GGCATCCGTACTACCTGCTCAATCCGTTGTGGGCATTCCTGCTCGCGGTGTTCTTCCAGTACGGGGTGGCGCTGCATGATCTGGAGGTCGAACGGTTGCGCAAGGGCAAGCGGGATCTGGGCGAGGTGAAGCGGATCGCCAAGGGCATCTGGCGCAAGACCAGCCGGCAGACGCTGAAGGACTACGTCCTGTTTCCGCTGCTGGCCGGCCCGATGGCGCCGCTGGTGTTCGCTGGCAATCTCACCGCGAATCTGACCCGAAACCTGTGGTCGTACACCATCATCTTCTGCGGTCACTTCCCGGACGGCACCCATCAGTTCCCGAAATCGGTGCTGGAGCAGGAAGGCCGTGGGCACTGGTACTACCGCCAGCTGCTGGGTTCGGCCAACCTGACCGGGGGCAAGGTGTTCCACATCCTCAGCGGCAACCTGAGCCATCAGATCGAGCATCACCTGTTCCCGACGCTGCCGGCGCATCGTTACGCGGAAATCTCCGAGGAGGTCCAGGCGATTTGCGAACGCTACGGGCTGCCGTACAACAAGGGGCCGCTGCGCAAGCAGTTCGGCACCGTGCTGAAGCGGATCGCCCGTCTGTCACTGCCGAACCGCGTGGTGGACGCATTGCCCGCCGCCGCCTGAGCCAGCGGGCCTGCTAGGCTTGCGGGCGGTGCGGACACGGGGACAGCCTGAATGACAACAACCGACGCGTTTGCCGGCTCCAGGGCCGAGGCATTGCTGGACGCCCACGTGGCCTGGATTGTCGCGCGACTCGACGATGCGTCGCTGCAAGGCGAGGTCGAGCGTCGGCTCGACTGGCTGCTGGAGGATGCGGCGAAGCTGAAACTGGAGGACGTGGTCACGGTGTCCGCGGTTCAGCAGACCGCGATTGGCTACGCTTCCGACATGACGGTTGGCGGTGCGATACCGGCGCTGGTCGGTGATATCGCGATGGCGCTGTACGACCACCCCATCCACAAGAAGACCAGGCTTGAGCAGTTGCTGCCCGACCGCCAGTTCGAAGAGCTGCTGGACAAGGTGCTTGAGCTGAAGACCTTGCGCGAAGCGGTGATTCACGAGTCCGTCAGAAACCCGATTTTCGCGAATCTGATCACCGACCTGCTGTATTCGGGCGTTCGTGACTACCTGGCGACCAGCACCAAGTTCGCCGGCAAGCTGCCCGGTGCAAAATCCGCCATGAAGCTGGGCAAGGCTTTCGTCGATCGCACCCGGCCGGAGCTCGGCAGCTCGCTGGAGGAAAGCGTCAAGGTCTACGTCAACAAGAACACGCAGGCCAGCCTCAATGCCAGCGAGCGCTATCTGCTCGACGCCTTCGAATCGGATGAGTTCCGGCAGGTCGCGCTGGACCTGTGGGACGAGAACAAGCAGACCACGCTTGCCGAGGTGCGCGAGTTCGCCGGGCAGCTGGATATCGAGGAGTTGTTCGTCATCGGTTACGAGTACTGGCAACAGCTTCGCAAGATGCCGATCTACAAGGAACTGATTGAAACCGGCATCGAGGTGTTTTTCGACACCTACCGCAAGACCACGCTGACCGCGCTGCTGGACGATATCGGCGTCACCCGCGACATGATGGTCGCCGATGCGATGCGCTTCCTGCCGAAGATCGTCGCCACACTGAAGAAGAAGCGTTTGCTGGAACCGGCGATCCGCCGCCAGCTCGAAGATTTCTACCGGTCGGACGAGGTCGCCGGAATTCTGGGCTGAACCGGATGCGGCGTCAGCGGGAGCTGCGTCGCTTCGCGGTGCGCTGGGCGGCGGCCATACGGAACCGCTCCCGCAGGCCAGACCAGAGTTCGTTCAGGGGGATGCCGGGGCCGGGCGTCAGGCTGCGGCTTTCGTGGAATCCTGACTTCGTCAGTGTCAGCAGCCAGTCATCCTCGTCATCATCATGCTCGATGCTCAGCAGTCCGGCGGCCACGAGGCGCTGGATGGCGCCGGCGAGATCGGCGTCTCGCACCACAATCTTCTTGCGAATTTCCTGCACGACCGTCCGCGCCAGCAGGCGGCCGGACGAGCCTACATGCAGGTCGCGAAACACGTGGAGGATGACCTGCTCGGCCACCTTTTCATACTCATCAGCAGCAACGCGACGCCGGTCTGGCGACGCGTCCAGCTCGAGTTTCCCTGACTCGCTCATGAACCCACCCCGGTCGCCGGCTCACGCGTTGTGCGTGTTTCGATCTGTGCAATTGCCGACGATGTTGTATTTGTTGTGCAATTCTGACTCTACAGCAGCAATCTTGACGGATTCAAACTGTATTGGTGTCGATGCGTCGATTTTCGGTGAAAGGCCGGATTCAGCGGTCGGGGACGACGTGCCGGGCTTCATCCACGACCGCGATGGTGATCTGTTCGTCCGGTAGCGGATCACGGTGTGTCGGACCCGGGTGGTCGAACACGACCTTGCGGTCATCCCAGGGGTCGGTGCCCCAGCCACGTTCCAGAATCTCCACGGTATCGCCCTGCACCTCGATGTAGGCGTAGGACACATTGTCGGTGTCGTCGGATTCCAGCACGTTGTCCATTTCGTCGACGACGGAGCGGACGACGTATCGGCCGTTGCCGTTGCCGTCGAATTCCACGTACATGCCCGGCCGCTGCCAGCGATAGACATCCCCCCAGCCTACGGACAGGCCGATGGTGCCGGCGGTGGGCGAGAAGCAGTTGTCCAGCGGCGAGTCGCCGCCCGGAGTTTCGTAACCCTGCTCGAAGCTGTACCAGTTTCCGAACAGCTGGTCGGCGGGGCAGAAGCCGGACTTGGTGCCGAGGCCGGAGGCGACCAGCGAGCCGAGTTCGTCGTCCGTTACCTTGTACAGCTCGAACTTCAGGATGAAGTCGTCGTGGAAGTGCACGTGGATCGGGTGGAACGAATACGTACCGGCAGGACGCTCGGTTTCGCTGCCGTCGCTGTAGTGCACGACCTGGGTCTTCGGGCCGATGATGGTGCGTGACAGCAGTTCGTCGGGGTGGATTTCCGCGTCCCCCGCCAGCGTGTCGGCGAGCAGTTCGAAGCGCATGTCGTACAGCCCCTTGCCGAGATTGATGGGGCCCGAGGTGAAGCGCAGACAGCGCACCGCCCCGGCACCGCCGATCGCAACCGGTGCCGCCTCGTCCACGCTGCAGGAGAACGGCGCGATGCCGGCGACTTCCAGTGGCGGGTTGATCGTGTCCGGCGGGTAGATGCCGTTGAGCGGGTTCGCCGGTGCGACGAAGCCGAACTCGTAAGGCGGCACGGTGCGCAGGTTGGGCAGCAGCGCTTCCACCGTCTCCGGCGCCGGTGGGCTCACCGACAGATCGGATTCCAGCTTGGCCCGCAGGCGGTAGGACGCCTGCGTGGCGTTGTCGGGACGGATCTGCACCATCCACAGACCGCCAGCCGGTGCGTCGACCAGGACCTCGGAGTTGAACTGGTTGAAGTTGTCGTCCTCGCCGGCGATCTCGCCGTCCGGATCAATCACGCGGATGCCGAAACTGTCCGTGCGCTCGGCGGTATCCAGCCCGACACGCAGGCGGGTGCCACCGGGTGCGACATCGATGTAGTACACCGGGCAGGGCGCATAGGTGTCGCACAGCGAGGCATCCGGAACCTGGGCGTTCAGGGTTTCGCCATCCCAGAACCAGGCCTCCTCGATGTCCAACACGCTGTCCAGCTTGGCCGGCGGCGGATCATCGACGGACCCGGTGTCCTCGGACATGGGCGCGCTGCCCGAGCAGGCGGACAACAGCACCAGCACCAAAGCAGAGGGGCGGCACAACAGGGAAGGCGGCAGGCGCATGATCATTTCCGTGAAAGAAACGTGAAGCTCCTGAGGTGCAGCAACCGCCGTGCCAGCGCGGCGGCCCGCGTGTCGGCTATGGCGGTGGATCGCCGGGAAGCTCGGGTCTCCGCCGGTGCAGGGTTGCCTGCTCGTAGGCGTAGGCGATCTCGAACAATGTGGCCTCATCCCACCGGCGCCCGAAGAACTCGATCCCGATCGGCAGCGCCGGCGAGTCGGAGGAGAAGCCGGCCGGCACGACAATGGACGGCATGGCGGTGGTGCTGCCGAATCCACAGTTGTCCCCCTGCACGAGTCCGGTGGGCCTCGCGGGCTGCTGGACCGGCGGATAGATCAGAGCGTCGAGCTCCAGCAGATCAAGCTGTTCCTGGACGTAGACATGCATGGCTTCGCGGTCGGCAAGCTGGGCCTGATAGTTCTCCGACTCGGTGTCGCGCAGCAGCAGGCTGGCGCCCACCAGGGCCTCGATGAACGGATGGACCAGGCCGCTGGTGAAGATGTCCTGGGTATTTTCGCGCGGTGCGTCGAAGCTGGCGAGATACTCGTCCATGTGGTCGGCGAATTCCTGGACGATCAGCAGTGTGGAGATGTTCATGAACTCCGGCAGCTCCACCGGATCGACGATCTCGGCCCCGGCTGCCTGGATGTCGGCGATGGCGGCCTCCATCACGGCGTTGACGTCCGTATTGCGACCGAAGCTGTCGGTGCCGCCGTAGCTGCGCAACACGCCGATGCGTTTGCCGGCCAGACCATCCTCGCGAAGAAATGCGGTGTAAGTCGCCGGCTGGATCCGCTCGGGGGCCTGCGTGCGCGCGTCGGCCGGGTCGACGCCGGCCATGGCGTCGAGCATCAGCGCCGCGTCCCGCACGGTGCGGGTGATCGGGCCACCAACATCCATGGTGTGCGACAGCGGCACCAGGCCGTCCTGCGAGACCAGACCCACCGTCGAGCGCACGCCTACCAGCCCGTTGTTGGATGGCGGCAGACGAATCGATGCGCAGGTGTCGGAGCCGGTGCCCAGCAGCGCGAAGTTCGCGGCGATCGCCGCGGCCGTCCCTCCGCTGGAGCCACCGGCGTCCATCGTGGTGTTGTAGGGCGTGCCAATCCGCTGCGACACGCTGTTGAGACTCTGGGTCCAATAAGCGAATTCGCTCATGCCGGCCTTGCCGAGAATCAGCGCGCCGGCCTCGCGCAGGCGGGCGACGGTGAATGCGTCATCCGGCGGTTGCGAGCCGGCCAGCGCCAGCGATGAGGCGGTAGTGGGAAAGTCGAAGCTGTCGTAGAGGTCCTTGAGCATCACCGGCGCGCAGTGCAGCGGGCCGACGGGTCCGCCGGCCGCGAACGCGGCGTCCAGCGCCTCCGCCTGCTCCCGCCAGGCCGGGTTGATACTGACCAGGCTGCTGATCGGCAGCCCCGTGTCCGTGCTGTTGTCCAGCGCGTCGATCCGGGCGAGGTAGCGTTCGGCGAGTTCGACGCAGGTCAGCGGGCTGTCGTCGGCATCGACCTGCTCGCCCCGGAAGGCGGCCTGCACGTCCGCCACGGTGGCTTCGAGCAGGACAAAAGGGGTCGGCGTGCCCGCCGGCGGCTCGGCGCCATCGGCGGGAGCAGGCGAATCGCCGCAGCCCGCCATGAGCGTGACGATCAGGCCGGCGCCCAGGGTCGCCTGTATTCGGGAAGGTCGTGGCGCGGGCATCAGGCGGCATCCAGGCAATGGGTTGTCCCTGCCCGGATGCAAGCCGTATGCCGGAGGTTAAGGGGCGGCGCCCGCCCGCGCCGCGTCGACCGCGGTCCGCGCCTCATCGGGCGTTTGACTGAAGTAGCTGACCCGCACCGGGTAGACCTTGCCGGCCGCGTTCTGCATGTTGCCGATGCCGCGGTATTCCTTCAGGTACCGGGAATCGAGGTCGTAGGTCAGGTGCAGCGGGTCGATGAACAGGCCGAAGACCGAGTCCAGCGACACCTTGAGGGTCATTGCCGGCCGGCCTTCAAACTCGGCCTCGCCGATTTTTTCGGCCTTGAAGGCGTAGGCGTTCAGCCTGCCCGCCGCGATGAACTGGAACTGGAGGCGCTCGCCTGACCGGAGTGTCTCCCAGTGCTCGCGCACATAGTGATCGAAGCCGGAGTCCGCGCAGGCTTCCGAGCGCGGTTCCAGCGCTTTCACGGATTCGGCGTCTTGGTCGGGCTTTTGCCGGTACAGGG
>NZ_CAXFCL010000134.1:0-3626 GCF_964000955.1 uncultured Abyssibacter sp. | reverse complement strand
GGTTTTTGCTGGATTTTCTGAGCTGCCTACGCGGCAGTGAAGTCGGCCATGGCAGTGCCGACGCGAAGGGTCTATTTCTGAGCTGCCTACGCGGCAGTGAAGGTCAACGCTCAAGCAGCGCGTCTATACGCGTTTTTCTGAGCTGCCTACGCGGCAGTGAAGAAGCCTAGATATCGTATAAGCCAATGATTTGCAGAGACAAATAGGAGGCACCAGCGCTCAGACCAAAGTCTGAGCGCCGTGCATAACCAATTGATTTTAAAGCGGCACAATGCGCGCCGGCAGAAAAGGGTCAGCGGAAGAACGGAAGCGTCGCGGTCTTGCTGATGCCGTAGGTATTGAATATGCCGTCCACTCGTTGCGAGGTCGGCTTCTGTTCGATGAACAGCCGGAACATTTGTCCGGTGCTGGCGCTTCTCAGTGCCAGGAACGGCAGCGAAAGGCGCTCGGTCGCTGCCGTCGGCAAACGTTGTTCTGCTTCCTCTGGGGAACATCCGGTGCGTGCCACTAAACGCCGACGAAGGCGGCGCAGGTCACTTCCACCCAATGGCTGCACGCGCCGTACCTGGAGGTACCCAGGATTGTCCGGCACGACCTGGATTCCCGAACAATCCGCATGATCTCGAATGCTCTTGAACCAATTGCCGTTCAAACACGGGCGCAGCGTTGAGTCAGTGCCATGCAAACGGAGCACATCGCCCATACCCTTGGCCTGAGTCCCTGCCGCCGGAAAACTCACGCCGATCTGTGCGCTGTCCAACTCTACGAGTGCACGATGCAACTTGGCGAACAATGCGTTCATCAAGTGGTGAACCGAAAACTCTGGATCAGGCAGCAATCGAAAATCCACGTAGCTGTCCATCACCGTCAGCCCGCGTCACCGAATACACCACCGCGAACGAGCACGGCGATGACAAAGTGCTGGTTATTCATATCCGGCGCCTCGCCCTTGAGCAGCCAGCGGTCCAGCAGAGAATAGAAGTCCTGCTTTTCTTTCGGCTGGCGATACGCTTTGCCTTGCGTCGTAACCGCCCCGTAAGGTTCCACCGCGATAGCACCTAGCTGGGCTGCATCCGGATACCAGGTATCGATTGTTCGAACCGCATTGCCGATCTTTTGCGAATGAATCGCAGCGACGGCCTTGTCACCGTCACCCACGGCGTACAGGGTTTTGCTCTTGTCTCCGCGACCTCGATCGAGAATCAGTTCCTGGGATGGAAATACTTCCTGCCCGGCCCCCATTCGGACGTACGCGGTCACCTGCAAAAGCACATGAGCCTTGCCGGCAAGACCAGCTTCGATCAGCGTCGCCAGCTCGGAAACTTGTCCGGCTTCCGCCTGGGGCGCTTTCAGTTGCCGCAACTCATGCTCAAGTGCGTCGAACACCCATTGCTGCTCGGCGCTGCCTTGCTGGAGGTGGGCGACATGCACTTCAACCTGCTCGGCGCCGACACGGTTGCGCCACAGGAAGCGGCCGTTTGCGAGGTTGGCAGCGTAACGCCCAGCGAGCTCACCAAACCCATGGTCCTGGACATAGCCGGCAACGGTCTCGACCAGCTTGTCGCGGTAGCCTGAATCGTTGCAGGCCGAAGGCTCACCCGCGCCACCCAGAACCCGGAGCGTGAACTGCACTTTCAGGGTGTCGCAATCGGACGGTAATGCAGCCACATCAACCGTTTGCAGATTCGGGTTTTCAATCGCCGCATCCAGCTTGGCCGGATCCTGGTCCTTGGTCTTGAGACGATTGGAAATCGTCCCTCGTACCGACTTTTCGCGAATCTTGACCGGCTGCCAACTGGCAGGCTGTTCACGCTTGTCCCAGTCACCGGCGAACAACAAGGCGTCGGAAGGATCAAGCTTGCGTTCAAACGCCAGGACGGACGCGGTCTTCAGGGTTTGTGTTGTCATGCTGTACTCCTCGAATCAATGTGATTAGTCGAACGACGCCTCGAAGAGGTCGAATTCAGGCGTGGGTTGAAAGTCGTTGCGGCAGCGATACAAGCCGTTGTCTGGCTGGCTGTCGGCATACCAGAGCATCTGCTGTGGATCATGCAGACGGTGCGGGCTGATCCACTGCCCCACCGAATAAAGACTCTCGACGAAGCGAAACGGCGTGCTTGCATCACGTGCGTTCGCCACCGCCCCAGCGGGATGCACCTCTCCCAGCGCGCCGTAGCCAACTGGAATCGGCACAACCCAGCCCAAGCCGGCTCGATCATGCTTCCACGCATCACGGCGCGCTTGCGCGGTGTCCTTTTCCGGTGTCTCGTAGCGCCAGTTGATGCGGCACAGTGACAACCACGCATCCAGTCTGGTGGCTTCGGTGTCGTCCTCGTGCAACTCCGCCAATCGCGTGTCGATCAGCTCGTCTCGCGACACCAGCGTGAAGCCGGGTAACCAGCGCATCCGCAGCTTGCGGAAAGACTCCCAGCGTTCCTCGCCGTGCATCGGCACGGAATGAGGCTGATAGCGATGCCAGGCCGGGTTTTCCGGCGGCACGATCGTTCCGCCGGCCACACGCATCTGGCTCACCAGTTCGGCCACTGTCCCGGTATCCGCTTGCCGCGCATCCGGATCACGCAACCATCGTTCGCTCTCGACAGCAAAGACCAGGCTCAATTCCAGATGAATACGACCTTCCTCGACAATCGCGGCGGTCTTTCCCTGCTTGTCGATGGGGTTGCGTGTCAGGCGAAACGACTTGACGAACCAGTCGTCACTCACCTGTTCCTGATGGTCGTGACACACCACGCCAACCGCGCGAAACGCCAAGTCCAGGCCCGCAGCCCGGCACCGACGTTCCAGTGCCCACATCAGGCCCAGAAAAGCCGTCATGGACGGAAAGCCATGTGTCAGCGGGCTGGATACGGCGTTGGCGTTCTGCACTCGCAGGTGTGGCAGCACCATCAAGTAGTCGAAGGATGGACAAGCGCTCATGCCAAAGCCCTCGCCTGCATGGGCACCGGCCATTGCGCCTCAATGACCGCCTGCCTCGCCCAATGGCGGTATTCGGCATCCCCAACCGCGGACAGTCCGGCATCACGCAGACGCGCATTGATCCAGTTCGCGAAGCGACCAGCCACCTCGTCATGCCAATCGCCCCGGCGATAATCGTCAATGAATGCCTGGTCGGCCTCGGCATGGTCTTCACGAAGTGGAAGTTCCACCCTGTCCAAATCCAGCCATAGCTGCTCACAGCGCGGGAGCCGGCAGGCAGGGTTACGTGTCCAGCCGGGTGCCAACCCCACCCGGACGGATGCAGCGAACACCGGCAGTTCCTGACTCAACGCCTGCTCGATGGCCTCCCGCCTGTTCCGCGTGGCTTCATTTTTCGGAGGGTCCTTCAGGAGAAAATCCGTGAGAACCCGAATCAGGCGGTGCACGCTTTTGAGTTGACCAATTCGATCAAATGCGGAATCGGTGTTCAGAAGACGTGGTTTCGTGCTGTTAAGCCAATGCTCGTCACCCCAATGCGGCGGATTCGACGCCAACAGGTAGTTCACACCGCCGCGTTCGCTGTTGAGTTGGGAGATGTTCTGCGGCTTGGTCCCGCCCAGCTTGCGTGCAACCAGACCGCGATAATCACGGTACGGCCCGTCAAAAGCTGTTTTCTCGCGATGCGCCTT
>NZ_CAXFCL010000133.1:0-3568 GCF_964000955.1 uncultured Abyssibacter sp. | reverse complement strand
GCAGACGGGCGCCGACCACATTGGTGTTGCGCTCCTGCGCGGCCACCAGCCAGTCCGCCAGTGGTCGCTCGCTGACCTCGTCCAGCGGCGCCACGCTACGCACCGGCGCCAGCTCGAAGGATGCGGTACCGATGATGCGCGCGAGCTGATCCACCGCATCGTCGACTCGCAGCTGAGCGTCGATCAATTCGGCCTCCGCCAGGTCGTATTCGGCCTCGGCCTCGCGCAGACCGGTAATGGCGACCACGCCGACGTCCACCTGGTCACGCACCTGGGTCAGCTGACGCTGCACCGCCTCGCGGCGGGAGCGCGCTGTCTGCAGTCCATCGTCCGCACCCAGCACGTCGACATAGGCACGTGCCAGCCGCCCCACCAGTTCCTGACGCGTGCGCTTGAGCGCGACCTCGGCGGCGATCACCTCGACGCGGCCCACATCAAGCTCCGATAGCAGATCCCAGCGGAACAGCGGTTGCGTCAGCGAGATGCCGTAGCTGTATTCATCGTAGTTTTCTTCGAAAGCGCTGCCCGAGCCGCCGCTGAAGAACTCGGACTCGATGGTCCGGTCCACGCGGGCCACCTCGGCGGTCGCCGCCAGCGTCGGGCGTACCGTCGCCCGGCGAATCCGGTACGCCTGGGTGCCGGCGGATTCCTCGGCGACCGCGGCCGAGAACACCGGATCGTGTTCCAGCGCCAGCGCCCAGACATCGTCCGGGGTCAGCAATGGCGCCTCGGCCGCAATGCCCACCGCGGACCAGGCGAAAACCGCCACTGCCATCAGATAGTTACGTTTCATCGTCCGACTCCGACTCATCCTTGCGTCCACTCCATCGCGAGACCGGGTAGTCACGAAACAGCTCCTCATGCACGCGTTCAAAAAAAGCATGCAATGCCGATTCATCTCCGGGATCCTGGAGGGGTTTCCAGTTCAGCGCGTTCAGCAGCGCCTGATAATTCCGCGCCAACATGACATAGGGGTGGCGCACGTCCAAACGCTCGATGAGCCCTTCGGCGTGGGTCATCGTGTGCGTACCCACCGACATCGTCCAGAACCCGAATGCGATCTGTTGCGCCGTGCGATCCAGCAGATCCAGGTCGCCGACCCGCACCGCATCCGCGACGATGCCGAACACCTGACGCGCACAGGCTTCGCCATAGTTCATCGTCGATTCGCGCACTTCCGGTGTCGCCCGCATCCAGATATCCGCCGCGCGAACCAGCTGTTCCAGGCGGAAGTGGTCCGGGTGCGCCTCGACGAACAGCCAGTCGGCGTATCCGGTGGCCGCCATGCGGTCGCGCGAACTCGCGTCCCAGCTCATGACCCGCCGCAACATCGTCTGCCTGACCTGCATGCCCTCGGTGGTCAGCAGATACAGCAGGTCTTCCTTGCAGCGGAAGTGATGGTAGAGCGTACCCGTCGCATACTCGGCGCGGCGCGCCAGTTCCGCCATCTGCAGATTCAGGAATCCCGACTCGCGAATCATCTCTCTCGCGATTTTCAGGATGTGCTTTTCCCTGGCAGCGAACTCGCGCTCGCGCCGATCTGCGGTACTCATGGCGTCGACCAGCCGAACGGCTGAATCCCAGTCTCAAAATGAATGACGTTCATTTTGACGCATAAAAAACGGGTCCTGCAACCCGATGTACAACCGCTGACCCGCTGTCGCCAACCGACACCCCACCCTGCGCGGTGGTGCCCGTCGGCGACAGCGGATGCCATCACGCGGCGCGTTGATGCGACGGATCAGAGTCCTGAGAGCGGATGGTCGTGTCGTTGGATTTCACCAATCGCACAACCGGAGCCGCGTGACGCCGCTGCGGCGGCTGGCCGTGTTCGAAGCGATGCCGGGCACGGGGCGTACGAATTCCGAGGGAACCGAGTGCGGCGAGGCCCGCCGTCAGCGCGATCACCGACCAGGAAAACACTGCAAGAGGTTCAACTAGCATTTCTGACTTACCTATAAATCAGTTGTTGCGGCGCAGCATAACAATCAGGATGCTGCAATGCAACAACCATGTTGATTAATAAGAACCTCGGTAAACCGTCCGGAATCGATGCGCCACAAACAAAAAAGGCAGCGACCAATGGTCGCTGCCCTGAACGGCTACATCTGCGTGATTGCGCCAGCGCCAACGCGGCGCCGGGGGCTCCCGCAGGCGGGTCAGTACTGCCCGATGGCCCGCTGCCGCTTGATCTCCTGATTCACGAACGCCACCCACTGCCTGGCCTGGCTGGCGTAGTCCTCATAGGCCCGGGCTTCCTTGAAAGCCTGCAGCGCCGGACCGTAGCGCTCGAGATTGAAGTACGCCGTGCCCAGCTGCATGTACACGCTGCCGGTGCGCTCCAGTCCGCCGATGGACAAGGCCTTGTTCAGCGACTCGGCCGCGTCCGCCCAGCGGTACAGCGCCACCTGGGCCTGACCGAGGTAGAGGTACTGGCGCGCCTCACCGGACAGCCGGGCCGCCTTCTCCAGCACCGGGATCTGCCCTTCATGGTCCTTGGCAAGCGCCATGGCCTGAGCGAGCAGTTGCAGATTCTCGGCATTCTCTTCGATGGAACCGTTGGCGAAACCCTGCTGAATCACCTCGGTCGCCGGATACGGCGCGTCCTCGGCCATGTACAGCCGGGCCATGTTGAGAATCTCGGACTCGGACTCCAGCATCCCGGCGCTGTACGCGGCGTGCATGACGTACAGCTGGCCTTCCTGCTGCCCCATCAGCCCCAGCATGCCGGCGAGCTGCTTGTAGTAGTTCGAGTTCGGCCAGCGCTCGACCAGCTCGCTGAGCACCTTCACCGCACTCTTGTACTTGCCCTGCTCGTAGTAGATGGCCCGCAGCAGCGCCAGCCAGTTTTCCTGCAACGGTTGCTCGCGGCGTCTGGCCTCGGTCATGGCGGTGATGACCGGGCCTTCGGCCTGGTCGTACTGCTCGAGCTGGTAGTAGGCCTGGGCCTTGAGCATGTGCGCCTCGGGGCGTACGGAGTCCACGCGGCTCATCCATTCATCAAGAATGCGTACGGACTTGGCGTAGTCTTCTTCGACGAAGTAGAGCTGGGCCAGGCGAAACAGCGCGTTGTTGCGGATCTGCTCGGGGGCGTTTTCCAGCTTGAGAATCTGGATGTAGTCCTCGATCGTCGCCTGGGTGCGGCCCTGCTCGTAGTGGATCGCGGCGAGGAAGTTGTAGGTCTGCGCCTTCTCGTAGTCGTTGAGCTTGTCGCCCTTGGCCTTGAGCTCATTCATGACCGCTTCGGCGTCGTTGAAGCGTTTTTCCTCCAGCGCGGTCTGCGCTTCCTCGATCTTCTGGTAGACCTCCGGCGAGAGCTTCTCGGTGACCTTGGTCGGCGGCTTGCGCCGCTTGTCGTCGTCATCGGCACCCCAGGCGGGCGCGCTGATCAGGATCGTGGCGAGGATGAGCGACAGCAGTGTGGCTTGCAGCAGACGCATATCAGTCCCCCTAGTCATCCAGCTTGAAGGTAATGAGATGCTCGACGCCGCGGACGACCTGTGGCTTGCCGTTGATGACGCGGGGCTTGTACTTGAAGCGCTCCACCGCCTTCTTGGCCGCGGAGTCG
>NZ_CAXFCL010000132.1:0-69415 GCF_964000955.1 uncultured Abyssibacter sp. | reverse complement strand
TTGTGCCCGCCGTGACCACCACCACGCTTCAAACGCACCGTGCCGCAGGGCAGGTCCAGTTCGTCATGCGCGACGAGCAGTGATTCGGTCGGGAGCTTGTAGAAACTGGCCAGCGCCTGCATGGCCTGGCCGCTGCGATTCATGAAGGTCTGCGGCTTGACCAGCCAGACCTTCTGCCCGCCGAGACTGACCTGTGCCAGCTCGGCGTTCATCTTCTTGTTGGGAGACAGACTGGCGCCCGCCTGGGACGCCAGCCTGTCCACCAGCCACCAGCCCGCGTTATGCCGCGTGCGGGTGTAATCGGGCCCGGGGTTGCCGAGCCCGATGATGGCAGCGATGGACGCTGTCACGGAGCCGGATCAGTCTTCCGACTCGTCCTCGCCGTCAGCGGCTTCATCACCCGCTGCGTCCTCGGCGCCCTCTTCGCCTTCCTCATCGGTCTCGACGGCCGCACGCGGCACGTGAACCGCGGCAACGGTCCAGTTCTCACCGTGCATCTGGGCAACCGACGTCACGCCTTCCGGCAGGGTCAGCTCTTCCAGATGGATGGATTCGTTGACATCCAGTCCGGACACGTCGACCGCGATGTACTCCGGCAGGTTCTTCGGCAAGCACTCGATTTCGAGTTCGTTGCGAACGCGATCCAGCACACCACCGTTGTTCTTGATGCCCGGCGCCGTCTCTTCACCGACGAAGTGCAGCGGCACCGTCATGCGCATGACCTGACCGGCCACGACACGCATGAAGTCGGCGTGGAGGATCTGCGCCTTGGACGGATGACGCTGCAAGTCCTTCAGCACCGCGTTCTCGGCCTTGCCGTCGACTTCGACGCTCAGGATGTGCGAGTAGAACGCCTCGTGTTCCAGATGGCGCAGCATCTCGTTGTGATCGACGGACAGCTGAACAGGCTCCGACTCGCCTCCGTACAGGATGGCCGGGACCCGGCCCGAACGACGCAGACGGCGGCTCGCACCCGTTCCCTGCACCGATCGAGTCTCTGCATGGACGATAAAGTCCTCACTCATGGTGTTTCTCCAGTGGTTAAAAATGCCCTCACTTCCCGCGACCAGGCTTGCGAGGACGGGTTGAAAATCAGTCGATGTAAAGCGAACTGACGCTCTCTTCGTTGGACACGCGCCGGATGGTCTCGGCGAGCATCGTCGCGATGTGCAACTGCCGGATGCGCGGCGAGGCCGCGGCTTCCGGCGACAGCGGGATGGTGTCGGTCACGACCAGCTCATCCAGCACCGAATTGTTCACGTTCTGCACCGCCGGCCCGGACAGCACCGGATGCGTCACGTAGGCGACGACACGCGCGGCGCCATGATTCTTCAGCGCCTGCGCGGCCTGCGCCAGCGTGCCGGCGGTGTCGACCAGGTCATCAACGATCACGCAGGTCTTGCCGCGCACGTCGCCGATGATGTTCATCACCTCGGCCACATTCGCCCGCGGGCGCCGCTTGTCGATGATCGCCAGATCGGCGTCATCCAGGCGCTTCGCGACCGCGCGCGCGCGGACCACGCCGCCCACGTCCGGCGACACGACGATCAGGTCCTCGTACTTCTGCCGCCAGATGTCACCCAGCAGCAGCGGCGAGGCGTAGACGTTGTCCACCGGCACGTCGAAGAAGCCCTGGATCTGGTCGGCGTGCAGGTCCACCGTCAGCACGCGGTCGGCGCCCACGGTGCCGATCATGCTCGCGACCACCTTGGCGGAGATCGGCACACGCGCCGAGCGCGAGCGGCGATCCTGTCGGGCGTAGCCGTAATACGGCATGACCGCGGTGATTCGGCCGGCCGATGCGCGATGCAGCGCATCGATCATCATCAGCAGCTCCATCACGTTGTCGTTGGTCGGCCAGCAGGTCGGCTGGATCACGAACACGTCCTTGCCGCGCACGTTCTCCATCAGCTCGACCATGACCTCGCCATCGGAGAACCGACCGACCACGCATTTGCCCAGCGGGAGCTTGAAGTTGTCGGCAACCTCTTGCGCAAGCACCGGATTGGCGTTGCCGGTGAAAAGCATCAAGGAAGAATCTGTCATCGCTTCGCCTGTGGACGGATGTTCCTGCTGCCACGGCGTCCGACGACCCGTGCCGTGCCCCGCCGAAGCGGGTTCAATGTGTGGCTGGGGCGGCAGGATTCGAACCTGCGAATCACGGGATCAAAACCCGATGCCTTACCGCTTGGCTACGCCCCAAAATCAAATTGTCTCGACGAGCCGCGCAGGTTCGCCGTCTGCCGCTACGCGTCAGACCGGACGCGTCGAACAAACCCGCGGGCTCACTCGGCCCCTTGGTCGAATCGCCTCGATCCGGACCAGATGCCGCAGTGCCAACCGCGCCAGCGCGCCGGCAGCCGGTTCAGGGCTGCGGCAGCGACCGCCGCGTCGTCCACGACGACAAAGACCGCGCTTCCGGTACCGGACATGCGCGGCCTTCCAAATTCTTCAAGCCAATCAAACACTTCTGAAACTTCTGGCGCCTGCTCCAGCACCACGGGTTCGCAGTTGTTGTGTCCGTTGACAACAATCTCCGCAGCCAGCCCGGCCTGCGAGAGGGCCGACATTTTGGTAAGGGGTTGATTCCTTGTCAATTTGGGGTGATTGAACACGGTCGCCGTACTCACGTGCACCGGCGGCACCACGACCAGAAAGTCCGCGTCCGCGACCTGGACCGGCGTGATCCGCTCGCCCACGCCTTCGACCCAGGCCGGAACCGCGTCGATGAAGAACGGCACATCGGCGCCCAGCCGCGCGCCCAGATCGCGCAGCGCATCGCCGTCCAGACCCGCCTCCCAGAGCACGTTCAACGCGACCAGGACCGTGGCGGCATTGCTCGAACCGCCCCCCATCCCGGCACCCGCCGGAATCTGCTTGTCGATGTCGATGGTGATGCCGAAGGGCGCCTCGCCCATTTCGGCCGCAAGCAGCCGGGCGGCTCGAATCGCCAGATCGGCCTCGGGCTCCACATCGTCCAGCCCGCCCGACCGCTCGATCCGAGCATCGTCACGGCGGTAGATGGTGATGCTGTCGCTCAACGTGATCGGCACGAACACGCTTTGCAGCGCATGGTAGCCGTTGTCGTAGCGGCCGGTGATGTGCAGGCACAGGTTGAGCTTCGCCGGCGAAACCCAGCGGCCCAGCATCATCCCGCCGGCCCCGCCGGGGTCGGAAACGTCCAGCGATCCACCAGCACGCGCCAGCGCGTTTCGCCGTTGTCCACGGTCAGCTTCTGGGGCATCGCGAGTCCGGTGTCGGTTGGCGCGTAGGCTTCGTAGTGAATGACCCACCCCGCCTGCTCCAGCGTCTGGAGCTGACCGGCGCCGTTGACCGTGACCGCCGCGGGAACACCGTCAATCGGCAGTCCCAGCGCCCAGGCCTGCAATCCGTCCAGCGGCAGCGTCCAGCCGTATGCGTCTCGCAGCATGCCTTCCGGGTCGCTGGTAACCCACGCGCCGTCGGCGTTGCGGATCTCCACCTGTTGGGGATGCCCGGTCAGCCGTGTGGCACCGGCACCGAACGGCCCGGCCACGTCGATCACGAAGGTTTCATCCGCCTGCTGCCAGCGCACGCGGCCGGAAAATCCGAACAGCCCGGTCGATGCGATCCGCCCGTTGAGCGTCCAGTGCGTCAGCGAGCGCAGCGCCGCCTGACGCTGCGCCCAGGCGCGCTCGTCGGCGGCCTCCTCGCCGGGTTGCACACCCCAGTGGGTGCAGCCGCCGAGCAGCAGAACCGCGACGCAAGCGATGTGAAATCGCCGCCCGGTCGGCCGGCGGAAAACGGAAGTCATGGTCGGACGCGCGAATGCCCGCCTACGGCGACAGTCGCGTGATGGTTTCCTGCAGGGTGCCGTGTTCCGGGTGCTCGGTCAGCGCGGTATCCCAAACCTGCCGGGCCTCGTCACGCTCGCCCATCTTCCACAACACCTCGCCGAGGTGCGCGGCGATCTCGGGATCGCCCAGCAACTCGTAGGCGCGGCGCAGATGCTCCGCCGCGGCATCCAGGTTGCCCAGGCGGAATTCCACCCAGCCCATGCTGTCGATCACCGCCGGATCATCCGGACGCTGCTCCAGCGCACGGGCAATGTACCCCCTGGCTTCCGAGTAGCGCTCGGTGTGGTTGGTGAGGATGTAGCCAAGGGCGTTGAGCGCGCGCGCGTCATGCTCGTCAAGCTGCACCATCTCGCGCAGATCGGCGATGGCCTTGTCCACCTGCCCGAGTTGTTCGTGAGCCAGCGACCGACCGTAGAGCAGATCGGCCTCGGCGGGGTAGGCGACCAGACCCTGCTCGTAGATCTCCAGCGCGGCTTCCGGCCGGTCCGACTGCAACAGGATGTCAGCCTCGACCAGCATCAGCTGCAATTCCATGCCGGGGTTCATGCGCGCCAGCCCTTGGAGATAGGCCTGCGCCTCCTCGACATGGCCGCCGTCGGCCATCAGATAGGCTCGGCGCGTCAGCGCATCCACCTGATGCCGCCCACCGGCGACCCGCCGATACCAGCCACGCGCGGCATCCAGATCGCCCCGTGCCTCGGAGATGCGCCCGAGGTAATAGGCCGCGTCAAACCGCTGCGCCGGCTGCTCGATCAGTTCGAGAAAGTGCCGCTCGGCCAGTTCCAGATTCTTGCGATCCAGCGCCAGCAGGCCGCGGGCGTAGCGGGCCTCGGGGTGTTTGGGATCCTCATCCAGCACGCGATCGAGCTGGACTTCCGCCAGATCCAGCGCCTCGGCCTCCAGCAGCAGACGCGCCAGCGCGAAGCGGGTATCCGGATCGTTGCCGTCCTCGACCAGAGGCTTGACCACCGCGATGCCTTCCAGCACGCGCTTCTGCTTGATCAGCACGCCGGCTTCCAGCAGCGTCGCGTCGTTCCAGTCGGGGCGCAGGGCATGCGCCTTGCGCGCGGCGTCCTGCGCCACATCCCATTCACCGACGTTCATCGCCACCAGACCCAGCGCGTAATGCGCATCGGCACTGTCGGCGTTGGCCTCGACCAGCGGCTGCATGATCGCCATCGCCGGTTCCGGCTGGACATTGTCGCGGACCAGGGTGGTGGCCACGGCGCGCAGCGCGTCGCCCTTGCGCTCGGGTTCGGCCGCGACATAGCTCTCCGCCATGTCCAGCGCAGTCTCGTAGGAACGCGCGCGCACCGCCACGCGGAACGCGGCCTCCTGTGCCTGCACGTTGTCCGGCGCCGCCTTGCGCCAGAGCTGCGAGGCTTCCACCGACAGCGCGCGATCGTTGCTCGCCAGCGCGTAGCGCGTCGCCTCCTTGGCGACATCCGCCTGCCCGGTGAGCTTGGCGGCCTCAAGATATTCCTGCGCGGCAAGCGCCAGTTCACCACGATCGCCCGCCAGCTGACCGGCAAGCACGTGATACATCGCCTGCGCCCGCTGCGGCAGCGGTTCGGCTGGCGGAGTCGGCGGGCCACCGGTGGCCTCGAACAGGGCGTTCAATCGGTCGCCCGGCTCCGGCGCAGTGACGCATGCGGCCAGCAGGGCCGCCGGAATCAGCGTGGCGAGAATTCGCAGTGTCAACATCGTGCTCCTTGGCGCTGACCATCGATCATACCCGACCGTGGCCGCGCTCATCCGTGCCGCCTCCGGGCGTCACCGAGGCGCGTTCGCGATCGTGTCGCTTGTACTGACCACAAGGCATCGCGGACAATTCCGCGCTTCCCCGATTTCTCCCGCGAATGCCCCTCCTCGTCCTCGGCCTCAATCATGCGACCGCGCCTCTTGCGCTGCGGGAGCAAGCGGCGTTCGCCCCGGACGAGCTGGAGCCTGCGCTGAACGAGGCCCGCCAGGTCGAGGGCCTGGAGGAAATCGTCGTGCTGTCCACCTGCAATCGCACGGAGCTGATCACCAGCGGCCAGCACAGCACGGACAGCCTCACACGATGGCTCGGCAGCCGATCAGCGCTGGACGCGGACACCCTGAGCGGCCACGGCTACGTGCTGGAGGATGCGGCGGCCGTACGCCACGTGTTCCGCGTTGCCGCGGGCCTGGATTCCATGGTGCTGGGCGAGCCGCAGATTCTCGGCCAGGTGAAACAGGCCTTCGCCGACGCGGATGCCGCCGAGGCGGTCGGCCCGACACTGCGGCGGCTCTTCCAGAAGGCGAACGAAGCGGCCAAGCGCGCGCGCTCGCAAACCAGCATTGGGCGCAACCCGGTGTCGTTCGCGTTCGCCGGCGTGCGGCTCGCCGAGCAGATCTTCGAGGATGTCACGCAGCAAACCGCCCTGCTGATCGGCGCCGGCGAGATGATCGAGCTGTTCGCCGCGCATCTGCGCGCCCGCGGGCTGCGGCGGTTGCTGTTCTGCAATCGCACGGCCGCGCGGGCCGATGCGCTCGCGCACAAGCATGCCGGCGCCTCGATACCGTTTTCCGAGCTGGACGCCTACCTGCCGGATGCCGATCTGCTGGTGAGCTGCACCGGCTCACCAACGCCCATCGTCACCCGCGCCGCGTTGAAGCAGGCGCTCAAGCGTCGACGCCGACGCCCGGTCTGCGCGCTGGACATCGCCGTGCCGCGCGACATCGAACCCGCCGCCAGCACGCTGGACGACGTGTACCTGTACGCGGTCGACGACCTGCAGGCGATCATTGATCGCAACCAGCAGGCCCGGCGCGACGCCGCCGAACAGGCCGAGGAACTGATCCAGCAGCATGTCGATCAGTTCATGCATTGGGTGCAGACACGGGATGCCGGCGCGGTCGTGGGAGAATTGCGCAAGCGACTAAATCGCGAAGCCGACGAGCTGACCGCGGCGGCGCTGGCCCAGATCGCCCGGGGCGAGGACCCGGCCAAGGTACTGCCGCGACTGGCGCATACGCTGGGTCAGCGCTGGCTGCACACGCCCAGTCGCGCCATCCGCGAGGCGCCGCCGGAGGATCAAGCCGCGCTGCAGGCCGCGGTGAAACGCCTGTTCGACCTGGACAACGACGCATGAACCCCAAGCTGGAACGGAGACTGGAACAACTCGTCGAACGCCACGAGGATCTCGGCCACGAGCTGAGCGATCCCGCCGTGATCGGCAATCAGGACAAGTTCCGCAAGCTCTCCCAGGAGTATGCCCATCTCGGCCCGCTGACCGAGGCCTTCTCCGCATGGCGCGCCTCGGCAACGGAGCTGGAGGAGCTGGAGGTCATGCAGGCCGACAGCGATCCGGAGGTCCGGGCCATGGCCGAGGACGAAGTTGGCGCGGTCACCGACCGCCGCGCCGAACTGGAGCGCGTGCTTTACGGATTCCTCGTGCCGCGTGATCCGCACGACGACTCCAACCTGTTCCTGGAAATCCGTGCCGGCACCGGCGGTGACGAGGCGGCGATCTTCGCCGGCGATCTGCTGCGCATGTATCAGAAGTACGCCGAGACCCGCGGCTGGCGTGTCGAACCGCTGTCGGAAAGCCATGGTGAACACGGTGGTTACAAGGAAGTCATCAGCCGCGTGGTCGGCGCGGGCGCCTATTCGCGGCTGAAGTTCGAATCCGGCGCGCACCGCGTCCAGCGCGTGCCGGAAACCGAATCGCAGGGGCGCATCCACACCTCCGCCTGCACCGTCGCGGTGCTGCCGGAACTGGATGACGTCGAGGCCACCGACATCAACCCGGCCGAACTGCGCATCGACACCTTCCGCGCCAGCGGCGCCGGTGGTCAGCACGTCAACAAGACCGACTCGGCCATCCGCATCACCCACCTGCCCAGCGGCATCGTCGTCGAATGCCAGGACGAGCGCTCGCAGCACAAGAACCGGGCGAAAGCCATGGCGCTGCTGCAATCCCGGCTGCTGGAAATCGAACAGAGCCGGCAGGCTTCCGAACAGGCCGCCTCGCGCAAGTCGCAGGTCGGCAGCGGCGATCGCTCCGAGCGCATCCGCACCTACAACTTTCCGCAAGGCCGCGTGACCGATCACCGCATCAACCTGACCCTGTACAAGCTCGCCGAGATCATGGAAGGCGCGCTGGACCCGGTGATCGACCCGCTGCTCGCCGAATACCAGGCCGAGCAGCTGGCGGCGATCAGCGACGACGCATGAGCAGCTACGGCGACGTGCTGGCCTGGGCGGATGCCCGGTTGAACAACGGCGCGCAGGCCAGACGCCTGCTGGAGGACGCGGCCGGACGCTCGATCACCTGGCTGCTGGCCCATGCCGATGACCTGGCGCCCGACGACCTGCGCCCGCAGATCGAGGACTGGGTGCAGCGCATCCAGTGGGGCGAACCGGAGGCCTACGTCACCGGCGTGACCCACTTCTGGAAGCTGCGCCTGCGCGTCACACCCGACGTACTGGTGCCACGGCCGGATACCGAAACCCTGGTCGAACTGGCCCTCGGCCTCGGCGGGGCCCAGCCGCAGCGCGTCGTCGACCTGGGCACCGGCAGCGGCGCCATCGCGCTGTCGCTGGCCATGGAGAAACCGACCTGGCAAATCGTCGGCACCGACGCCTCGGAAGGAGCGCTGGATGTCGCCCGTCGCAATGCGCTGGATTGCGCGCTCAGCGGCGTGCGCTGGTATTCCGGCGACTGGTACCAGGCGCTGGACCAGATGCGCTTCGACGGCATTGTCAGCAATCCGCCCTATGTCGCGGCGGACGATCCGGCGCTGTCCGACGACGTACTGAAGTACGAGCCGCAGGGCGCTGTCATCGCCGCGGACGATGGCCTGGCCGACCTGAAGACCATCATCGGCCAGGCGCCCGATTACCTGAACGCGCGGGGCTGGCTGGCGGTGGAACATGGCTATCAGCAGGCCGAGCCGGTGCGGGCGTTGTTCGAGGCCGCGGGCTTTGTCGACGTCGGCTGCAAGCGCGATCTGGGCGATCATCCCCGCGTCACGTTCGGCCGGCTGCGTTGACCGACGCCGCCCGCTACGCCCGCCAGATCGTGATGCCGGCGATAGGCGAAGCCGGCCAGCGACTGATCGGCGACAGCCGCGTGGTGATCATCGGCCTGGGCGGTCTCGGCAATCCGGCCGCGACCTATCTCGCCGGTGCCGGCGTGGGCACGCTGGAACTGGTCGACCACGATGCCGTTGCGCTGAGCAATCTGCATCGGCAGTTTCTCTTCCGCGACACCGATCTGGGCCGCCCCAAGGCCGAGGTCGCCACCGAACGGCTCACGGACTACAACCCCGACATCGACGTCCGCGCGCATGTCACGCGGCTGGATGAATCGGTGTTCGATGCCCTGCTGCCCGGCGCCGCTGCCGTGCTGGACTGCACCGACAACTTCCCGACCCGGTTCGCGATCAACGCGGCCTGTGCGCGCCATCGCGTGCCGCTGATACTCGGAGCCGCGATCGGGGTGCAGGGCCAGCTCGGCATCTTCCGCCACGATCTGCCGTCAGCGGGCTGCTACCGCTGCCTGTTCGACGAGACCGGCGAGGCCGCCGAAGCCTGCGAGGATGCCGGCGTACTCGGCCCGGTGGTGGGCATGATCGGCGCGTGGCAGGCCTTCGAAACCCTGCGCCTGCTCATCGAAGACGGCGAAGCGGGCAGCCGCTGGCTGCATTTTGCGCCGGAAACGCGGACAATCCGGGCACACGAGATTCCGCCAGACCCCGCCTGCCCCATCCATGCCTGACGCCCAGCCTTCAACGGACGTGCTTCTGCTGCCGCGCACCACGGCCATCGCGCTGATGCACGCCGCCCAGTTGTCGCCGGATCATCCGATCGCCGGCGTGCTGGCTCTACGCGACGATCAGCCGGCGGACCTGATCCCCTGCCCGACGGATTCGAAAGAGGCGCTGGATGCGGCCTGCTCGCGGGCGGCCGGCAACGGCGGCATCTTCGCCATCTATTACTCCAGACCCACGGCCGCCGCCGAGCCGGAGGACCTGCCGTCGCCCCTGCAAGATGCCGCGACCCGGCATCCACTGCTGATCGTGTCACTGAACACCAAGGGCGTGTTGCAGACCCGGGCCTGGACCCACACCGACACCGGCTTTGTCGAGCGGGAGCTGACGGCCATCGAGCCGCCCACCGCCGCCTGACCAGACGAGACCCATGCGCCTCTCACAATTTCCGATCACCACGACCAAAGAAACGCCGGCCGACGCCGAAATCGTCAGCCATCAGCTGATGCTGCGCGCCGGCATGATCCGGCGGCTGTCCTCCGGCCTGTTCACCTGGATGCCGCTGGGCCTGCGCGTACTGCAACGCGTGCAGACCATCGTCCGCGAGGAGATGCAGCGCGCCGGCGCCGTCGAGCTGCTGATGCCCAGCATCCAGCCCGCCGAGCTGTGGGAGGAATCCGGCCGCTGGTCGAAGATGGGCCCGCTGATGCTGAAGATGCGCGATCGCCACGATCGCGACTTCTGCTACGGCCCGACTCACGAGGAGGTGATCTGCCACCACGTGCGCCAGGACGTGAAGTCCTACAAGCAGCTTCCGCTCAACTACTACCAGATCCAGACCAAGTTCCGCGACGAGATCCGCCCGCGCTTCGGCGTGATGCGCTCGCGCGAATTCCTGATGAAGGACGCCTACTCCTTCCACATCGACCAGCCGTCGCTGGAAGAGACCTACCAGGCGATGCGTGCGGCCTACACTCGCATCTTCGAGCGCATCGGCGTGGACTTTCGCGTGGTACAGGCTGATTCCGGCGACATTGGCGGCTCGCGCAGCGAGGAGTTCCACGTCCTCGCATCCTCCGGCGAGGACGAGCTCGCGGTGGCACGTGACGGTCAGTTCGCGGCCAATGTGGAAGCGGCGGCCACGCTGCCGTCCGACAGTCCCCGCCCCGAGCCGGGCGCGCCGATGCAGCAGGTGGAAACGCCGCATTGCAAGACCATCGAGCAGGTCTCCAATCACCTGGACCTGTCGCCGAAGCAGTGCGTCAAGACCATGCTGGTCATGGGCAAGAACGACAAGCCGCTGGCGCTGGTCGTGCGCGGCGATCACGAGATCAACGACATCAAGGCCGCGAACCACCCCAAGGTGCGCGACCCGTTCACACTGGTTGACGAGGCCGCCGCGCGCGCGACCGTCGGCGCCGGATTCGGATCGGTGGGCCCGGTGGGCCTGTCCATCCCCGTCATCGTCGACCACGCCGCCGCCGCGCTGGCGAATTTCGCCTGCGGCGCGAACGCCGACGGCATGCACCTGATCAACGTCAACTGGGGCCGCGACCTGCCCGAACCCGAGGTCGCGGACCTGCGCACGATTCGCGACGGCGACCCCAGCCCCACCGGCGAAGGCCCGGTGCAGCTGGTGCGCGGCATCGAGGTCGGCCACATCTTCCAGCTCGGCCGCAAGTACACCGAAGCGATGAACGTGACCGTCCTCGACGCCGACGGCCGCGAGGTCCATCCGGAGATGGGCTGCTACGGCATCGGCGTGACCCGCGTGGTCGCCGCCTGCATCGAGCAATGCGCCGACGACAAGGGCATCGTCTGGCCGGCGTCCGTCGCGCCGTTCCAGGTGGTCATCGCCCCGATCGGCGGCAAGAAGAGCGATCGTCCGATCCAACGCGCCAACGAGCTGTACGAAGCGCTGCTGGAGCGCGGTGTCGATGTCGTGCTGGACGACCGCAACCTGCGCCCAGGCGTGATGTTTGCAGACCAGGAACTGATCGGCATCCCGCATCGCATCGTCGTGGGGGACCGCGCGCTGGATCGCGACGTGCTGGAGTACAAGGCCCGCGATGCGGAGGAAGCGACCGAAATCGCGAACAGCATCGATGCCGTGCTCGAAGCGATCGGCGGTTAGTCTCGCGCTGGTTCTGATGCTGGGCGGCGGCGCTGCGCACGCCCAGGTCATGGAGCCCGATCCCGGCGTCCGCGCCGCGCTGATGGAGGCCGTGGCCGAGGCCGACAGCTTCGACCACCCCTTCGATGCCGAGGTCTGGCTGCTGGACATGGCCACGCGGCTGGACGCCTACGACGCCGCCTACGACGACGGCCTGGAGATTCTCCGCGTCGCTCACCGCGAGGCCAGCCGCGCCGAACTGCCGCCGGAGCTGGTGCTGGCGGTGATCGACATCGAAAGCCGCTTCGACAAGTTCGCGATCTCCCATGCCGGTGCGCTGGGCCTGATGCAGATCATGCCGTTCTGGCTGGAGGAGATCGGCCGTCCCAACGACAACCTGTTCCAGATCGAGACCAACCTGCGCTACGGCTGCGCCATCCTCAAGCACTATCTCGACCGGGAAAATGGCGACCTGACACGGGCGCTGGCCCGCTACAACGGCAGCCTGGGCAAGACCTGGTACCCGGAGCGGGTGCTGGAGGCGCTGTCGCGCCGCTGGTATCAGCGCTGATCCGCCACGCCCGGGCAGTCAGGCCCTAGTCACCCTCGACGCGGATCGGCCCGATCCGGACCTGGCCGCTGTGCAAACCGCCGGATTCGCGCAAGGCCTCGTAGGTCGCGTCCACGGTGGGGTGTTTGGGAATCTCCAGATCCATGCCGATGCGCAGCGCCGACGGGCTGGGCAGCCGGTCCGCGTTCGCCCGATAAATCAGCGGCCACAGGAATCCGTTGTCGTAGACCTCCGGCCGCGCCGCGATTCCCCAGAGCGTATCCCCGCGCGCCACCCGGTAGATGATTTCAGCGATGCGGGTCGACTGGTTCAGATGCGCCAGCAGGTCGTAGGCACGGCGCGCGTCACCGGCCAGCAGCGCGGCGTCGGCCTCGCGCAGCGATGCCGCCTGGGCCTGGTCGAGCACCGTGCGCTGGCGCAGCTCTTCACGCTCGTTGCGCGCCAGCTCGACGAAGCGCTGGTTCAGCGCCGCCTCGGCGCGGGCCTGCGCCGCACGGGCCAGACGATGCGCGCGCAACACCTGCCCGAGCCGGGCCGCGGACTCGGCGCGTTCCAGCAGGGATTGCGCCTCCCCGACCTCCGCATCACGCAGCGTGGCTTCCCGCACCGCGCGATGCGCCGCCGTCAGCGCGCCCCCGGCCTCCACCGACTGCACCGGGACGACAGCCGGTGCGGCCGGCTCGGGCGATACGACGGGCGCCGGCTGGCGCTGCCCGACACAGCCGGCCAGCAGCCCGCAGATCGCCAGGTGACGCAGCACTGTCGTGGACAGGATTCCGATTTGAGTTACCCGCATGGGCGGGTATTCTGCCGCACCCACGCCCTTGCCACCCCGTCCGCGCCGCTGCCATGAGCACCCGAATCCTGATTCTCTACTACTCCCGCCACGGCGCGACGGCCGCGATGGCCCGACACATCGCCCGCGGCGTGGACTCGGTGACCGGTTGCGAGTCCGTGCTGCGCACCGTTCCGAAGGTGTCCCCCGATTTCGACCCGTCAGCCGACGACCTCCCTGCCGACGGGCCGCCCTATGTCGACCCCGAGGATCTTGCCGACTGCGACGGCCTGCTGCTGGGCTCGCCAACCCGCTTCGGCAACATGGCGGCACCGCTCAAGTATTTTCTGGACACGACATCGGGCGACTGGCTGTCCGGCACGCTGGCCGGCAAGCCGGCGGGCGTGTTCACCTCGACCAGTTCACTGCACGGCGGTCAGGAAAGCACCCTGCTCGCGATGATGCTGCCACTGCTGCATCACGGCATGCTGATCTGCGGCATTCCCTACCAGGAGCCAGGCCTGACCCGAACAACCTCCGGCGGCACGCCCTACGGCGCCACGCATGTCGCCGGGGCCCAGGGCGACCGCAGCGTCGACGACATCGAAGCGGAACTGTGCCGCGCGCAGGGCCGTCGGATCGCCGAGCTGGCCAGGACGCTGGCCCGATGATGCGCTGGAGTCCGCTTGCCCGCGCCCTCGCCCTGCTCGGCTGGGCCGCGACGATTCTGACCCTGCTGCTGTGGTTCGGCTGGCTCTCGACCATGCCCTACGGCTGGGGCATCGCCATCGTGCTTTGTCTGCCGCTGTTCGCGGCCGGGCCGGGATTGTGGAAACGCCGCGGCTACACCTACGCCTGGTGCAGCCTGCTGTCGCTGGCGTACATGGCGCTGGGCCTGATGGAAGTGTTCGCGACATCGGTCGGGCGTACACCGGCGATGGCGCATCTGCTGGCCGCGGTGGCGCTGTTCCTGGGCTGCGTGCTGTACCCGCGATTGAGCAATCGCGAGCAGGGACCGGCGTCGGCTACCGCTCCAGAAGATCCCGCACCAGGGGAATCGTGACCTCGCGCTGCGCCGCCAGGCTGGCGACGTCGATCGCCTCGACCAGCGCGACGACGGCGGGCGCCGATCGCGAGACGCGACGCAGCACGTAGCGGGTCACCGACGCGGGGCAACGCAAGCCGCGGACCGCCAGGCGTTGTTCAAACAACGCGCCCAATCCGGTCTCGTCCAGCGATTCCAGCCGATGCAAGGCCGCCCAGCGCAGGCGCGAACGCAGATCGGGCGTGGCGAACTCCACCGCATCGGGATGCCGTGACAGGCTCGCCACCCAGCGCCCGGACTCGACCCTCGCCTGGTCGATCAGGCGCAGCAATGCCAGCTCCCAGTCCCGCTCGCCCGCCACCGCGTCCACGTCGTCCAGGCCGACGAAGTCCAGACCACCGAAGGCGTCGAGCATGTCCGGGCCATGGTCGATGAGCTGACGCATCGGCAACCAGGCCCGGCGACCGGGCTGGCGGCTGGCGGCCTGCAGCAGATGGGTCTTGCCGCTGCCGGGCGGGCCGACCAGCACCAGCGGCTGATCACCCTGGCGCAGCGCGTCGACCACGGCGGCATTGGCGCCGGGAACAAAGCTGGCGAACTCGGTAGCCTCGGCGAGTTGCAGACCCAGCGGAAGCTGGGGCGTGTTCATCCGTCGCCGCGATAAAGGCTGCTGGTGAGCCACTGCCGAGTCGCGAATCGGACCACGACCGCGATCGCGGCCGCCGCGGGCAACGCCAGCAACACGCCGACAAACCCGAACAACTGCCCACCGGCGAGCACGGCGAAGATCACCGCCACCGGGTGCAGGCCAATCCGGTCACCAACCAGCAGCGGGGTGAACACCGTCGACTCCAGCAGCTGCCCGACGCCGAACACGACCGCGACACCGACCAGCGGCAGCCATTCCGCGGATTCGATCAGCGAGGCCAGCACCGCCAGCAGAATCCCGACGATGAAACCGAGGTACGGCACGAAGCTGACCAGGCCCGCGATCAAACCGATCAGCAGCGCCAGATCCAGCCCGACGATCCACAGGCCGACGATGTAGACCACCGCCAGACACAGCATGACCAGCAGCTGTCCGCGGATGAAGGCCGACAGCACGTCATCGGTTTCCACCGCCAGCTCGCGCACCGTCGGCATCCAGCGGCGCGGAATCAGCTCGGCGATCCGCTCGATCAGGCGATCCCAATCGCGCAGCAGGTAGAAGGTGACGACCGGTATCAGCGCCAGATTGCCGATCAGCGCGATCGCCGCACCGCCCGACTTCGTCAGCGATCCCCAGAGCCCTGCCGCCATACCGCCAGCCTGGCTCCAGTGCTCGGTCACGAACTGGCGCAGACTGTTGATATCGAAACGGAAATCTTCCGGCAGCGTAATGCCCATCGCCGGCAGCCAGCGATTCTGGATCGCGTCGATCAGGTCCGGCACGCGCCGGCTCACGGTCACGATCTGCTCCTGCAGCATGGGCACCAGCAACAGCGCGAGAATCACCGCGGCCAGCGTCAACGAGGCGAACACGATCGCGACACCGGCCGTGCGCGGAATCCGCACCGCCTCCAGCCGGTCGACCAGCGGGTCGCCCAGATAGGCGAGCCCGGCGCCGAACACGAACGGCGTCAGAATCGGGCTGAGCAGCCAGACGCCGACCAGCACCCCGAGCAGGGCGCCGAATCCGACCATCATCCGAATCCGGGGCGTCATCGGTTGAGCGCGTAGCGCATCGGGGCACCGGGACCGAGCAGGTCATCATCCGGCGCGACGTAGTCGTCGGCGACCAGCACCCGACCGAGATCGATGGACTGCCGGAGCTGCTCGCGCGTGGCCGTGGTGTGCAGGCGGTAGATGATGCCGCCGGCACCGGCCTCGACCAGCGTGACGGCGGTCACCGGCGGCAGGTCGGTGAGGAAATTCAACACCCGCCCGTAGTCGTCCAGGGAACGCACACCGGTGACCGCCAGCTCCACACGGCTGTCGACACCATCCGCGGTCCCGCCGCCAATGCCGTATTGCGCCAGCAGCCGCCGGCCGAGCGTGCGCGCCCCACCGGCCAGCAGCGCTTCCAGCGAAGCGTCGGTTTCCTGCCAGCTCGTGGACTGCGAGCCGGCATCCAGCATCGCCCAGCGCGCCGACCACAGGCTGCCCTCGCGTTCCACCCGGCCGACCAGGACCTTGGCGGGGTCGTAGCGCCCGGAGGCCCGCATGATCTCGTCGGTGAACAGGCCCTGAATGTCAGCCGGCCGGATCGCCCGCTGATCGGACAAGTCCATGCTCGGGAACACTAGGGGCAGTCCCAACCTGCCGGCTTCCGACACGAAGGCCTCGGCCTGATCGCGCTGCTCGCCGCTGACGATCTCGCCACGATCCAGCGTCAGCCAGATCAGGGTCAGCGGACGCCGCGACGGCCACGGCGTGAATCCGGCGTCGCGCAGCAGCATCTGCACGGCGCGCGGATCGAAACGGGCGATGAAGCGATAGCGGGTCGGCGGCGGTTCCGCGGGCACCGGGTTCGTGATGGCGGCTTCCGGCGTCTCGGCGTCATCCTGCGTTTCCGGCTCCGGCATCTCCACCGGAATCGGCTCGAAGCGATAAAGCGTGACCAGTTCCTGAGCGCGGTCCAGCAGCAATTCCGACTGCGGCGACTGCATGACGCCGTCCGAGCCCATGGTCTTGACCAGCACCTTGGCGAACACCTGACGCAACGCGGCCTGGCGCGTGGCTTCGTCGCGGTCGGTGGTCACGACTTCGCCCTCGTAGAGATCGGGCACGACGACGGAAGCCGCGGGAGCGGCCATCGGAAGAGCCAGCCCCAGGGCCAGCACGGTCAGATAGATCAGGCGCATGGTTTACAATTGTACCCACTCCCCGCCGCGGACAGGCGCGTTGGTCGCGGATTCTCCGGCTCGCGACCATGCCGTCCGGCGGGTTCATCGTTTTGCTCACGAGAACCCTCCCATGTCAGGACTGACCTACCGCGACGCTGGCGTTGACATCGATGCCGGCAACGCCCTTGTCGACGCGATCAAACCGGCCGTGGCGGCCACGCAGCGTCCCGGCGTGCTGGGCGGCCTGGGCGGATTCGGCGCGTTGTTCGAACTGCCGGTGGACCGCTACCGCCGGCCGGTGCTGGTCTCCGGCACCGACGGCGTCGGCACCAAGCTCAAGCTCGCCATCGAACTGGGCGACGTGTCCGGCGTGGGCGTCGATCTCGTCGCGATGTGCGTCAACGACATCCTCGTCGGCGGTGCCGAACCGCTGTTCTTCCTGGACTACTACGCAACCGGCAAGCTGGACACCGAGCAGGCGGCCACGGTCATCCGCGGCATCGCCAGGGGCTGCGAGCTGGCCGGCTGCGCGCTGGTCGGCGGCGAGACGGCGGAAATGCCGGGCATGTATGCCGCCGGCGATTTCGACCTCGCCGGATTCTGCGTCGGCGTGGTCGAGCGCGATGCGATTCTCGACGGCAGCCAGGTCGGCGATGGCGACGTGATTATCGGCCTGGCGTCATCGGGCGTGCATTCCAACGGCTTCTCGCTGGTCCGCAAGCTGATCGAGGTCAGCGGCGTGGACCTGAACACCGCGCTTCCCGGCGAGACCCGCAGCCTGGGCGAAGTCCTGCTCGCGGCCACGCAGATCTACGTGCGCTGCGTGCTGGACATGCTGGCCCGTTCGACCGTCCACGGCATGGCCCATATCACCGGTGGCGGCCTGCTGGAGAACGTGCCGCGCTCGCTACCGGACGGCTGCCAGGCGATCATCGACACCAACGCCTGGCCGCGCAGCCCGCTGTTCCAGTGGTTGCAGGAGGCCGGCGACATCGCCCACGACGAAATGCACCGCACGTTCAATTGCGGCATCGGCATGACGTTGATGGTGCCGCAGCAGGCCGTGGACGCCGTGCTCGCCATCGCCGCTGAACACGACATCGACGCCTGGCGCATCGGCCGGATCGTCGCCGGCGAGCGCAAGGTACTGCTGGACGGATGAACCCGAGCCAACCGGCGCGGCTGGTCGTCCTGATTTCCGGCACGGGCCGTAACCTCCAGGCGCTGATCGATGCCGCCGAGCGCGACGACCTTCACGCCCGGATCGTGCTGGTCATCTCCAACCGGCCGGGCGTTCAGGGTCTGGCGCGGGCCGAGGCGGCGGGCATCGCCACGCAAACCATCGATCATCGCGACTACCCCACCCGCGAGGCCTTCGATCAGGTGCTCGGCGACGCCATCGCCGCGGTCGAGCCCGACATCGTCGCGCTGGCGGGCTTCATGCGCATCCTCACCGCGGAGTTCATCCGCCGATTCGAGGGGCGCATGCTGAACATTCACCCATCGCTGCTGCCCAAGTACCGTGGCCTGCAGACCCACCGGCGGGCGCTGGAGGCGGCGGATCACTGGCATGGGGCCAGCATCCACTTCGTCACCGAGGAACTGGACGGGGGCCCCGTGGTCCTACAGGGCCGGATCGCCGTCGAGCCCACCGATACCGAGGAGACGCTGGCCAGACGCGTGATGGAAAACGTGGAATTGCAGATCTACCCGGCGGCTGTCCGCTGGATGGCGGACGGGCGGCTGCGTCTGCGCGACCACGTCGCCTGGCTGGACGACACCCAGCTTCAGACGCCGGCCCTGTGGCCACTCGAGGAATCGACCGAGGATTCCCCCACCCCTTGACCGACAAGGACTCCTGCCATGACTCGAATCCTACTGATCGCCGCGAGCCTGCTGCTAAGCGCCCAGGCGCCGGCGCAAGACACCGACGCCACTGGTGCGAGCAACGCGGCATTCGCGCCCTGGAAGGCGTCCTACAGCCTGACCCGCGGCCCGCTGACGCTGGGCCACGCCGAATTCGAACTGGTCGACGATGACGGCCAGAACTGCCATGTCTATCGTTACGACGCCAAGCCGGTAGGGCTCGCACGCCTGTTCATCGGCCAGTTGCACGAGGTCAGCGAATTCTGCGTTCGCGACGGCGTCATCCGCACCCAGCGCTTCGAGTTCCGGCGTGACGACGAACCCGAGGACAACTTCGTGCTGAATTTCGACTGGGACGCTCTGACGGTCACCGGCCCGGGCGACAAGGAACGCCAGATCCCGGAGGATGCGATGGACCGGCTCGCGATCCAGCTCGCGGTGCGCGACCTCCTGGTCAGCCACCCCGACGCGCTGCCCACCGAACCGCGCAACTTCACCATGATCGAGGACGACCGCATCAAGACCTACACGATGCAGGTCAAGGGCCGTGAAGTGGTCAAGACGCCGGCGGGCGAGTTGCAGGCGATTCGCGTCGAACGCGTCAAGGACCCGAGCAAGACGACCATCTTCTGGGTCGCGCCGGAACTGGGCTACATCCCGGTCCGCGTCGAGCAGCGCAAGAACGACTCCGAGGTGCTGTCCATCGCATTGCGCAAGCTGCCGGAACTGCCTGTCTCAGTGTCCGCGAACGCGCCGTAAAGCCGTCCCTGCATGCTCCGATGGCTGCTCAGACTGACCGGCGCGCTGCTCGGTCTGCTCGCGGCGGCCGCGCTGGTCCTCAAGCTCGTCTACGGCGGTGGTGGAGCCTTTCCCGACCGGACCACGGCCGCGGCCCTGCCCGACGGCACCCTGGAGATCGTCGCGGAGCTGGACACGCCGCCCGGCAATGTCGCGGTCTCGCGCAACGGTCGGTTGTTCCTGACCCTGCACCCCGAGGCGCGGCCGGACATCAGCGTCATCGAATGGGTCGACGGACAGGCCAGGCCCTGGCCGTCCGAGGCGTTCCAGCATCCCAGTGGAGATGACGACGGCTTCCGCAACGTGCTGTCTATCCGCATCGACCGTCAGGATCGGCTGTGGGCCCTGGACAACGGCCATCACGGTCTCGACCACCCGGCCCTCTACGGCTTCGACCTGAGCTCCGGGGCACTCGTCCACCGCTACCGCTTCTCGCGCGAGATGGCGCCGCTGGGCTCACATCTCAACGATTTCCAGGTGAGTCCGGACGGTCGGACGATCTACATCGCCGATGCCAGCCTGTTCCGCAAAGACCCGGCGGTGCTGGTCTACGACATCGACGCCAAGCTGGCCCGCCGGGTCATCGAGCATCATGAAAGCGTCGTACCCGAACGCTACGTGTCGATGGTGCAGGGCCGGCGCATGGAGGCCTTCGGACTGGTCGCGATCCGGCCCGGTGTCGATTCGATCGCGCTGTCCCGCGACGGCCGCTGGCTGTACTTCGCCCCAATCACCAGCAACCATCTCTACCGCGTCGCCACGCGCTATCTCGACGATCAAGCGCTGGAGCCCGCCACCGTCGCCGGCCGCGTCGAGCGCTACGCGCTCAAGACCATGAGCGACGGCATCACCACCGACGACGCCGGCAACATCTACCTGTCCGACCCCGAGCACTCGGCCATCATCGAACTCGACACCGAACGGGAACTGACCACGCTGATCCGCGATGAGCGCCTGCGCTGGCCCGACGGCTTTTCATTCGGCCCCGATGGTTGGCTTTACGTCACCGGTTCAGCGCTCAATCAGGTCATTGCCCGCCCACCAGACTCGGTGGCCGAGCACGCGCCCTACCCCGTGTTTCGCTTCAAGCCCGGCCCATCGGCCGCGGCCGGGCACTGAGAGCTTGTCCGTGAATCGACGGTTCAGGGGTAGCCGCCGGTCGCCTCCACCCACCGCCCGGCCCATTCCGACAGCGGCTTGTAGACCTCCAGCAGATCACGCCCGAATGCCGTCAGCGCGTAGCCATCGGCCTGCCGCTCGACCAGACCGGTCGCGACCAGGTCCTTGATCCGCTGGTTCAGCACGGTGGGTGAAATGTCACCGCAGGCCTGTTGAAGCTGGCGGAAGCTCAGCGGATCACCACGCAGTTCCCAGATCACGCGCATCAGCCATTTGCGACCCAGCAACGCGACGATTTGAGCGATCGGTGGTGAGGACATGTCTCGATCCATGAGCGGACGAACGGTGCTTGCCTGGCCGCTACACATTGAGTAGCGTTTATCGCTACACTTCCAGTAGCAAAACTATCATGGACGCACCGAGACTCAAACCATTACCGCCACCCTATTCCGCCAAGGCCCAGGCCATGCTGGATGCGCTGCTGCCCGACGGCATGCCCGTGCTGAACATCTTCGCCACGGTGGCCCACAACCCGCGGGTACTGGAGCGCATGCTCGCCGGCGGCTTGCTGGACAAGGGGTCGATCAGCCTGGCCGATCGCGAACTGGTAATTCTGCGCAGTTGCGCGCGCTGCCGGGCCGAATACGAATGGGGCGTGCACGTCGCCGGCTTCGCCGCGGCGGCCGGCCTGAGCCGGGAGCAGGTGGAGGACACCGTGTGTCAGGCCATCGACCCGAACCTGTGGACCGACAAGCAGCGCTGCCTGATCGGCTGTGTCGATGCCCTGCACGAGCGGCAGTCGATTCCGGACACCCTGTGGGCCCGGCTCGCCGAGCATTATGCCGATGATCAACTGGTGGAGATCGTCATGCTCGCCGGGCTTTATCACGCCGTGAGCTTCGTGGTGAACGCATTGCGCGTGGACCACGAACCCTCGGCACCGCGGTTTCCCTAGGTCTTCGGCAGCGTCACGCCGCGCTGGCCCTGGTACTTGCCGGCGCGGTCCCCGTAGGACACATCGCAGATCTCGTCGGATTCCAGGAACAGCATCTGCGCCACGCCCTCGTTGGCGTAGATCTTCGCCGGCAGCGGGGTGGTGTTGGAGAACTCCAGCGTCACGTGGCCCTCCCACTCGGGTTCCAGCGGCGTAACGTTGACGATGATGCCGCAGCGCGCATACGTGCTCTTGCCCAGGCAAATCGTCAGCGTGCTGCGCGGGATGCGGAAGTACTCGATGGTCCGCGCCAGCGCGAAGGAATTGGGAGGGATGATGCAGCAGTCACCCTGAAAGTCGACGAAGCTTTTCTCGTCGAAGGCCTTGGGGTCGACGATGGCCGTATTGATGTTGGTGAAGATCTTGAACTCGTCCGCGCAGCGCACGTCGTAGCCATAGCTGGACACGCCATAGGAGACGATGCGCTGCCCGTCGACGGCGCGCACCTGCGTGTCCGCGAACGGCTCGATCATTCCCTGCTCGGACGCCATGCGCCGGATCCAGCGATCGGACTTGATGCTCATCTTCCCCTGCCTGCCTCGGTTGGTCGTTGAATCACGAACGTCGCTCTAGTCGTCGACGATGACGATGTCCGGAAAGCGCGAGCCCTGACCCTGCACCCGCCCGGCCAGCCCGGCCGCGGTTCGGCGTGCGATCTCGCGGTAGGCCTGCGCGTTGTCCGACGCCGGCTCGGCGATCACGGTCGGCCGCCCGCCGTCGGCCGCGAGCTGAATCGCGGCATCCAGCGGCAACTGGCCCAGCACCGGCACGCCAGTGGCCTCGGCCAGCCGCTGGCCACCGCCTTCGCCAAAGATGTGGCTGACCTCGCCGCAGTTGCCGCAGCGGTGGTAGGCCATGTTCTCGATCACGCCCAGCACCGGCACCTGCACCTTGCGGAACATTTCCAGGCCCTTGCGGGCGTCGAGCAGCGCGATGTCCTGCGGCGTGGTCACGATCACCGATCCGCTCACGGGAATCCGCTGCACCAGCGAGAGCTGAGTGTCGCCGGTGCCCGGCGGCAGGTCGATGATCAGGTAGTCCAGCTCCGGCCACTGGGTTTCGGTCAGCAGTTGCTGCAGGGCCTGGGTCACCATCGGGCCGCGCCAGATGGTCGGCTCCGAGGCATCGATCAGGTAGCCGATGGACATGGTCGCCAGCCCATGCGCCATCACCGGCAGCATGGTCTTGCCGTCCGGCGACTGGGGCCGTTCGCTGGTGCCCATCATCCGTGGCTGGCTGGGGCCGTAGATGTCGGCGTCCAGCAGCCCCACACGGCCACCATCGGCGAGCAGCGCCAGCGCCAGGTTGGCCGACACGGTGGACTTGCCCACGCCGCCCTTGCCGGAGGCGACAGCAATGATGTTGTGAATCCGCGCCAGCGGACGCAGGCCGGCCTGCACCGCGTGCGTGCCGATCTCCGTGCTCAGACTGACATTGACCGGACGACCGGCGGCCCGCGAGCAGATGGCTCGCAGGTGCTCCAGCGTCGCCTCGTGACGGTCGCCGAGATGAAAGCCCAGCACCAGATCCAGCCGCTGGCCGTCGTTGACGCGGACGGCTCCGGCACTGATCCAGTCACTGTCGAGATAGGGAATCCGGTCGGCCGCCAATGCGGCGGCAATGGCCTCGGTGGAAATGGTCAAGACTCCTGGGTTGCTGCCTGAGCGCGGCCGGTCGGTCCGCCGACCGCGGCTGGCGCGCGAGTGTATCACCCGGTCGGACCGTTCCCTGGCTCGGGTAGACTTGCCGGTATGCATCGAGCGACTGATTGCGCCGAAAATCCCGCGTTCCCGACCCTCCGGCGACGGGCACGCCCCTGATGTTCCGCTTTCGTCCGCGGTCCATGCTCACGCTGGTCGCGACGGGCTACCTGCTCGTCGCGATGCCGCTGATGGTCGCGATTCCGGTCGCCTACCGGTCGGTGGGCGACCTGACGCAGCAGTCCCAGCGCCTGGTCGCGGACACGGCCTCGCTGGTGGACCTGGGCGCGGCGTTGGGCGACCAGCTGGACGCGCTGGACCGAGCCGCCCGTCAGTACGCCATCCTGCAGGACGACGAGGGTCTCCAGGTCGTCCGGGAGCGCATCGCCACGGTCGAGACCACGCTGGATGCGCTGGGCCTGTTCCCCGACGCGATTTCCCTGCTGCCGCTGATCACCATCCGCGAGACCATCGAGCAACTGCCCGAGGAGCTCCAGGGTGGTCTGCCCGATGCGCGCGGAGCGCTGGCGGATCTCGGCAACCTGAACCTGCACCGGCGCAGTGTGGTTCGCGAGATCAACGACTACGTCGACCAGGAAGTCCGCGCCGTCAACGAACAGGCCGACCGGGCAAGGCGGCAGCTGGCCCTGCCAACCGTGGCACTGATTCCCGCGTCCATCGCGCTGGCGATCATCTTCACCTACCTGACCGTGCGCCCGATCCGGCAGTTCTCCGTGGCGATTCGTCGCATGGGCCGGGGCCGGCTGGATCGGCCGGTCGAGGTGGAGGGGCCGGCCGAACTGGTGGAACTCGCCCGCCAGCTCGACTGGATGCGTCAGCAGCTGCTGGCGATGGAACAGGAAAAGGATCGCTTCCTGCAGCACATGTCGCACGAGCTGAAGACGCCGCTGTCCAGCTTCATGGAGGGCCTCGCGCTGCTGCATGACGGCGTGATCGGCACGCCGAGTCCGGAACAGCTGGAGGTGCTGGACATCCTGTCCGTAAGCGCGGACCAGCTGAAGCGGCTGATCGAGAACCTGCTCAAGTTCCACGCCTGGGCCGACGCCACGCAAACCCCGGAGATGGAACCGATCCGCCTGCGCGCGCTGGTGGACAAGGTTCTGACGGGCCATCGGCTCGCCGCCCGGGCCAGCCAGTTGAAAATCTCCAACGAGACCCGAGATATCGGCATCCTGGGTCATGCCGACAGTTTGCAGCTCGCAGTGAGCAATCTCGTGTCCAATGCCATCAAGTATTCGCCCGAGGGCGGCGAGGTAATCGTCCGTGGAGGCGAGAACGAAGATGCCTGGTGGCTGTCTGTGGAAGACAGCGGCCCGGGCGTGGATCTGGCGGATCGGGACACGATCTTCCAGCCGTTCGTCCAGGGCTCCCGCAGCGGTCGCGGTCCGCTGGCCGGAAGTGGCATCGGTCTTGCCGTGGTCGCAACCTGCATGCGTAGGCATGGCGGGATTGTCCACGTAGACTCCGGCCCGAACGGCGGGGCCTTGTTCACCCTGCAGGCACCAAAAACACTATGAAAGCAGGCTTGGTCGGACTCGCGCTGGCGGGCAGTTTGTTGATGGTCGGATGTGGCTTGCTGCCGCAGAAATACCCGGGCGCGACCCCGCCCGGTGCCAGCGGACCCATCATCAGCACGTCGGACGCCAAACCGCGCGACGGTGTCTACGGCTGCCCCGGCCTGTTCACCTTCGCGGCGACGATGGCGAGCTACACGCCCACGCAGCTGGAAGCGGCGGCCGATGGCCTCCGATTCGCCGAGGACAGCGGCATGCCGCCCTGCGATCACGCCCGCCTGGCGCTGCTGACCGCCCGGCCCGGACACCCGGCGTTCGACGCCACGCAGGCCGAAACGCATTTCGCGGCCTTGCTGGACGACGACATCCAGCTGGACAACTGGAGCGAGCGCCTGCTGATTTCGGCGCGGGATACACTGAGGGCCTGGAACGCGGAACAACAGACGCTGCACACCCGTGTCACCCGACTGGAAGCGGAAGCCACCGCCAAGGACCGGACGATTCAGAACATGAAGGAACAGATCAACGCCTTGACCTCCATCGAGCGATCCACCGACCGGGACTACGCGGAATGAGTGACCCGACAATCCTGCTGGTCGATGACGATGACGGGCTGCGACGGCTGCTGGCGATGCGCCTGGGCTCCGCGGGATTCGAGGTTCAGCAATCGGAAAGCGCCGAGGCGGCGCTGGCGAGCGTACGCCGTGAGCGGCCCTCGATCGTCGTCACCGACCTGAAGATGGACGGCATGGACGGCATGGGCCTGCTGGAGCACCTGCGCGAGCACTATCCCGGCCTGCCGGTGATTCTGCTCACCGCCCACGGCACGATTCCGGACGCCGTGGAAGCCACGCAATCCGGCGCCTACGACTTTCTGACCAAGCCCGTCGATCACGCCGAACTGATCGATCGTGTGCGCAGCGCGGTCGCGCAGTCATCGGCCGATGGCGACCAGGAATGGGCCAGCGACATCATCACCGCCAACCCGGGGATGCTGCAGGTCCTGGAAGACGCGCGCCGGGTCGCCGAGACCGATTCCAGCGTGCTCATCCAGGGTGCCAGCGGCACCGGCAAGGAAGTGCTGGCCCAGGCGCTCCACAACGCCAGCCCACGTGGCAAGAAACCGTTCATCGCGATCAACTGCGGAGCGATTCCGGCCGACCTGCTCGAATCCGAGCTGTTCGGGCACACCAAGGGTTCGTTCACTGGCGCGACCCGCGACCACACGGGCCTGTTCCAGTCCGCCGAGGGCGGTACGGTGTTCCTGGACGAGATCGGTGACATGCCGATGGAGTTGCAGGTCAAGCTGCTGCGCGTGTTGCAGGAGCGGCAGATCCGCCCGGTGGGCAGCGCCCGGTCGATCAACGTCGACGTGCGCGTGCTCTCGGCCACCCATCAGGACCTGGGCAAGGCCATCAGCGAGGGCCGGTTCCGCGAGGATCTGCTGTACCGGCTCAACGTCGTCACGCTGCACTTGCCGCCGCTGGACGAACGCCGCGAGGACATCCCGCTGCTGGCCGATCATCTGCTGGTCCGGCTGACGCGCAACACGCGCCGCAAGGTGCTGGCGCCCGAGGCGCTGGAGTGGCTGGTCGGCGCCGACTGGCCGGGCAACATCCGCCAGCTGTCCAATGTGCTGGAGCGCTGTGTCGCGCTGGCGCCCGGGCGGGTGATCGATGCCGAACTGGTCCGCCGCGCGCTGGGACAGGCCGCGCATCGCATCACCCCGCTGGCGGAGGCGCGCGACGAGTTCGTGCGCGACTATCTGGTCAAGCTGCTGAAGATCGCTGGCGGCAACGTGTCGCAGGCCGCGCGGATGGCCGAGCGCAACCGCACCGAGTTCTACAAGCTGCTCGCCCGCCACGACGTGGATCCGGGCGACTTCAAGGAATGATCAGCGGACTCTGGCTGCTCGGCGCGGCGGCCGTCAGCTTTCCTCCCAGCATCGGTCAGCCGATCGAGCGGATCGTCACCGCCGAGGACACCGTCGTCGACATGGCGCGCCGCTTTCGCGTGGGCTTCCAGGAAATCCGCCTGGCCAACCCGGGCATCGATCCCTGGCTGCCCGGCACCGGGCGCACTGTGATCCTGCCGGCCCAGCACCTGCTGCCCCGCTGGTCGGCGCCGGACCCGGTCCCCGGTGAAACTCGCCTGCTGATCAACGTGGCGGAGATGCGGCTTTACGCATTGTTCGCCGACGAGTCGATTCCGGAGCGCGCCCGGGTAGTGAGCTTTCCGATCAGCATCGGCCGCCAGGACTGGCGCACTCCGCTGGGCACGACCCGCATCATCAGCCGGATCAAGGACCCGACCTGGACGCCACCGGAATCGATCCGGCAGGAGGCCCTGGAGCGCGGTGAGACCCTGCCGGACGTGGTTCCGGCCGGCCCCGACAATCCGCTCGGCCAGCACGCCCTGCGCCTCGGGTTGCCGGGCTATCTGATCCACGGCACGAACAAACCCGCCGGCATCGGCATGCAGGTCACCCATGGCTGCATCCGCATGTACCCGGCCGACATCGCCTGGCTGTACGACAACGTCAGCGTCGACACCCGCGTGGATCTGGTGAACCAGCCCTACAAGTTCCGCTGGTCCGGCGATCAGCTGTGGATGGAAGCGCATTCGCCGTGGGTGCCCGGCGCACCGGACGCGACCACGCTGGAGACGCTGGATGCCGCACTGTCCGCGGCCATCGGTGAACGGCCTGGCGTGGTGGTCGACCTGGACCGGGTGCGCGAGATCGCGACGTCCGCAGTCGGCATGCCCGCGCAGATCCCACTGCTTGCGCAACCGGAACGCATTGTTCCGGTCAACGGCGCGGAATCGGCGACCGCGGGCGACGAACCGCTCTAGCGTTTTCCACGGCCCGCCAGCGGAACCCCGGCCTGAGCCGTACCCAAAAAAGAGAGGCGGCCCGAAGGCCGCCTCGATTCATCCGGGGCTCTCAACCAGCGAACGTGACGTTCGACGGTTTGCGGGGAGGGGGGAGTGGCAATCGAACCTCCGGATGAAACCTGACCGACCCCCGATACGGCGGCCGCTAGGGAAGCACTGATTTATTCACACCACCAATTGGCGGCGTGAATAAATCAGTGCTTCCCTAGGAGCGGGAACCGCCGAACGGGGAGTCGGAATTCCAGTGACTGCCGTGCGATTGCTCGCCCAGCATGAGTCGCAGGCCGCTGACGATGCCGCGCCCGATGAGCCAGTAGACGGCGATCGCCAGCACCACGCTCAGATCCACGGCTGCGCCGAGCACGTCGACGGACGGCAGCAAACCCGAGAACGGCGTGGCCAGCGGAGCGGACAGCGTGGCGATCCATTCGACCAGCGAAGCCGGCCCCACCTGCAACGGCAGCACGAACAGCCGCGCGATCAGCAACCCACAGGCAAGGCCGACGCCGAAGCGGACGAAGCTCTCGGACGCCCGGCGAAGCCGGCCGCGCCGCGCATCATGCACGGCGCGACGAATCCGCTCCTGATGCTCGGGCCGTCCGTGCATCGACGCGTGACGCCGCTCACGCGCCCGCTCCTTGCGGTCGTGCGCGTCGACATCCGTGCGCAGCGTTTGCTCTCGGACCGCCATGATCAGAACTCGAAGCGAGCCCCGGCGGACACCGTGTCGGCATCATCGGCGAATTCCATCGCCGCCTGAAGCTTCACGCGCGGGGTGATGCCGTAGAGGCCGGCAAGACGCAGCGCGGTGTCTCCGTCATCGTAGAGATCGACATAGCGCAGACCCGGCGACAACTCGAACCGCGAATTCGGGACCAGCCAGCGCAGGTCGGCACGCAGGCCGATTCCGGTGTCATCGCTGTTTCCAATCTCGATCGACTCGAAAGAGGCTCCCGCGACCAGGTCCAGACCCGGTTGCAGGTTGTGGTTCAGGGCCAAACCCGCGGTGAGACGCTCCAGTTCGTCCTGGTCGGAAATCTGACCGAACAGGTGCAGATCCGGGCTGATCGCCGCCGCGCCGCCGATGCCAAAGCCGTCGTAGTCGTCGCCGACGTCGGGGTCGGTGTTCAGATACAGCGCGTCGATGTAGGTGTAGTTGTGTGCCAACGCGGTCGCGGAGCAACCCAGCGCCACGATCCCCGTCAGCTTGGCAAGACGCGAAATCATCATTGTTATGTCCTTGTCGTTCAGGTCGGGAGGGGGTTCCGCGGCCGACGGTGCCGGCCGCGGATCAACGCCTTTCGCTGCCCGTTACTTCTGCATGGTCTTTTCGAACATGCGGTTCATGCGCTCGGTATTGGCCTGGCAGCACTTCTGGGAAGCGGCAGCAGCCTCTTCGGCGCGAGCAGCGCGCGCATTGGCTTCGGAGGCGGTGCTCTGAGCGGCCACGGCCTTGCGGTCCGCCGCGTCAGCGGTCTGCTGCGCCTGCTCCGCCATCGCGCGGATTTCTTCCAGGTCGCTGGTCGTCACACAGCCCGACGCACCTACGGCCAGCAGCGCTGCGCCCCCAAGCATGGCGATTTTCTTCATGGTTATTCCCTTCACGTTGTTACTCCTGAGTTGAATGATTCACGCAGTGGCGCGGTCTCCGACCGGGCCGGCCACGCGTGCCGCTTAGATCAAACGGCACGCCATACGTTCTATCTAGATGTGGACGAGACGGTCACCCGACACCTGCACCTCGTCGCCGACACTGAAGCCGGTCGCGGAGGCCAGACTCACGGTGCGATCACCACCGGATTCCATGTCGATGGTCACCTGGTACACCATGCTGGAGTTGCGACGTTTCTCGACCTCGTTTCCGGCGACGGCACCGCCTACGGCACCCGCGGCGGTGGCGGCATCGTTACCCGATCCGCTACCGAACTGATGGCCAACCACGCCACCGATGATCGCGCCGGCCACGGCGCCCGCGCCGGTGGTCTCGCCATCCACCTTCACCGGCGTGATCGCGGTGATGGTTCCGCAGCTCGAACAGGCTTCGGCCACTTCAGTGGACGGAGACGTTTCATCAACGCCGCCCGTGTTCGAACCATCCACGTCACCACAAGCCTGGAGGGAGACGGCACAGGCGGACATCAGACCGACGGCCACCCAGCGCTCCCAACGCGTTGTCTTGTTCGACTGGTTCATTGTTCGTTCCCTTTTGTTCATGACGAATGCCAGCGGCGGTACTCGTTGGACGACGTCCATCAGTGCCGCTTTGCCAGCCTTGTTGCCAGCGCCGTGCCATTTCATTTTTCTTCTTTTAATTCAATGATTTGATAACGTTCACGGTCACTTTCTTACCGGCACAAGGTGAAAAACACCCCCAATCTGTCTCCTGTGGGCGACAAAACACCCCGACAAGCAGTTTTAGTGCTTTCTCGACAAGAACTTATGTTGTATCGGATCAACGACATTTCGCTTGGCTGCCGCCAGAGACCGACCACTTGAACCCGGTGAAACGCCCCGTTGGCGCTGACCGGAGCCGCGGACGGAAGGGGGCCGCCCCTGTGGCATAATCCGCCGCCCTTTTTGAGCGGAGCCCTGGGGCCATGTCCCGCACCCTGTTCGTCACCAGCGCATTGCCGTACGCCAACGGTCCGATTCACCTCGGCCACATGGTGGAACATGTCCAGAGCGACACCTGGGTGCGGTATCAGCGAATGGCTGGCAACCGGGTCATCTACTGCTGCGCGGACGACGCGCACGGCTCGGGGATCATGCTCAAGGCCGAGGCCGAAGGGGTGTCACCGGAGCAGCTGATCGCCCGGTTCAAGAACGAGCACCTGCGTGACTTCGTCGACTTCGGCGTCGCCTACGACAATTACCACTCGACCCATTCCGACGAGAACCGGGAACTATCCGCGCTGATCTACACCCGCCTGCGTGACGCGGGGCTGATCGAATCGCGGGACGTCGAGCAGGCCTACGACGCCAAACGCGGCATGTTCCTGCCCGACCGTTTCATCAAAGGCAGCTGTCCCGTGTGCAAGACACCGGGGCAGTACGGCGACAACTGCGAGGCCTGTGGCGCGACCTATCGACCCACCGATCTCATCGATCCGGTGTCGGTCGTCTCGGGCGAGCCGCCGGTGCAGAAATCCTCGGAGCACTTCTTCTTCCGCCTGCCGGCGATGGAGAGCTATCTTCGGGACTTCCTGAAATCCGGCGTGGTCCAGGACTCGGTCGCCCCGAAGCTGGCCGAATGGTTCAAGGCCGGCCTCAAGGACTGGGACATTTCCCGCGACGCGCCTTACTTCGGCTTCGAGATTCCCGACGCGCCGGGCAAGTATTTCTATGTCTGGGTAGACGCACCGGTCGGCTACATGGCCAGCCTGAAGCATCTGGCGGCCCGCGACGCGGATGTAGACTTCGACGCGATCTGGAGCAAGGACTCCGACGCCGAGGTGTACCACTTCATCGGCAAGGACATCATCTATTTCCACGCGCTGTTCTGGCCGGCGATGCTGGAGGCCTCGGGCTTCCGCTCGCCTACCGGCGTGTTCGCCCACGGCATGATCACGCTCAACGGCGAAAAGATGTCCAAGTCTCGCGGTACGTTCATCACCGCGCGGACCTGGCTGGATCACCTTCCGGCGGAGCCGCTGCGCTATTTCTACGCATCGCGCATCACCGGCTCGATCGAGGACATGGATCTCGGCCTGCAGGATTTCATGCAGATCGTGAATGCGGACCTGGTCGGCAAATACGTGAACATCGCCAGCCGCACGGCGAATTTCATCACCAAGCGCTTCGACGGCGAGCTGGGTTCGGAGGTCGACCAGGCACTGCTGTCGCAGGTTGCCGGCGCCGCCGACGAGATCGCCTCTGCCTTTGACGCCCGCAACTTCGCCAAGGCCACGCGACTGACGATGGCGGCCGCCGACGCGGTCAACGCCTACATCGCCGAACAGCAGCCGTGGGTGATCGCCAAGGACGCCGAACGCGGCGCCGACCTGCACCGGGTGTGCACGACGGCGCTCACCGCATTCCGCGACCTGACAACCTATCTCAAGCCGGTGGTGCCGAAGATGGCAGCCGATGTGGAGGCCTTCCTGAATCTGGCACCGCTGCAATGGTCGGACATCGGCCGGCCGCTGGCCGGACAGCGAATCAACAAGTTCAAGCCGCTGATGACACGAATCGAGGACAAGCAGGTGACCGCGATGCAGGATGCCGCGAAACAGATGGCCGAGGCCGCCAAGGCTCCGGCAGCACCGGCGACGAAGGACGACGACGTGATCGCCATCGACGATTTCATGAAGGTGGACCTGCGCGTGGCCCGCGTGGCCGAGGCCGCCCCGGTGGACGGTGCCGACAAGTTGATCCAGTTGACGCTGGATGTCGGCGAGCTGGGCACGCGGAACGTCTTCGCGGGCATCAAGTCCGCCTATGCGCCGGAAGATCTGGTCGGCAAGCTGGTCGTGCTGGTGGCCAATCTGGCACCTCGCAAGATGCGGTTCGGCGTGTCGGAAGGCATGGTGATCGCGGCCGGCGACGGCCAGGGCATCTTCGTCGTCAGCCCGGATGCGGGCGCGACGCCGGGTTCACGCGTGAAGTAGACCGCTGCCCCGGCCCGTTTCGGCGGGCGGGACCGGTCACCGAGCACTCGCCAGAGAAGCACGGCCCATGAACGAATACCTGCTGATTCTCGTTGGCACCGTTTTGGTCAACAACTTCGTGCTGGTGCAGTTCCTGGGCCTGTGCCCGTTCATGGGCGTGTCCAACAAGCTGTCCGCGTCCATCGGCATGGCCGGAGCGACCACCTTCGTGCTCACTCTGTCGGCGATCAGCGCCTATCTGGTCGAGACCTATCTGCTCGACCCGCTGGGCCTGGGCTACCTGCGCACCATCAGTTTCATCCTGGTCATCGCCGCGGTCGTGCAGTTCACCGAGATGGTGGTACGCAAGTCCAGCCCGCTGCTCTACGAGGTGCTGGGCATCTACCTGCCGCTGATCACGACCAACTGCGCGGTGCTGGGCGTGGCCTTGCTCAACGTGCGGCAGGCCAATGGCTTCATCGAATCCGCCCTTTACGGCTTCGGCGCCGCGGTCGGGTTCTCGCTGGTGATGATCCTGTTCTCGTCGATCCGCGAGCGTCTCGCCGTCGCCGACGTGCCGGAGGCGTTCAAGGGCGCCCCGATTGGGCTGATCACCGCCGGCATCATGTCGCTGGCCTTCATGGGCTTCACCGGGCTGGTGTGACCATGATCGCGGCCATACTCGCGCTGACCGCGCTTGCCGCGGTGTTCGGGCTGGTGCTCGGCTTCGCCGCCGTGCGCTTCAAGGTCGAGGGCGATCCGCTGGTTGACCAGATCGACAAGATCCTGCCGCAAACCCAGTGCGGCCAGTGCAACTACCCGGGCTGCCGACCCTATGCCGAGGCGATCGCCGGCGGCGAGGCGGACATCAACCAGTGCCCGCCCGGCGGCGAGGACGGCGTGATCAAGCTCGCCGAACTGCTGGGCCGCGAGCCCAAGCCGCTGAACCCGGACAACGGTACGGCCAAGCCGGTGCCCACGGTGGCGTTCATCCGCGAGGACGAGTGCATCGGCTGCACCCTCTGCATTCAGGCCTGCCCGGTGGACGCGATCCTGGGTGCCCGCCAGCAGATGCACACGGTGATCGCCGAGGAATGCACCGGCTGCGATCTCTGCGTGCCGCCCTGCCCGGTGGACTGCATCGACATGCTGCCGGTCGAGGACACGGTGTCGACCTGGCGCTGGCCCACACCCGACCGCAGCCAGGCCGCGTGAACGCCGTGGTGAAACCATTGGGGCACTTTCCGGGCGGCCTGCATCTGGAAGCCCACAAGCTGGATGCCCCGATCCGCGACGCCGACATCCCGACCCGGCTGATCGTGCCGGTGTCGCAGCATGTGGGACAGCCGGCCAAGGTCATGGTCGAGGTCGGCCAGCGGGTGGTCGGCGGACAGATGCTGGCGGCGGCCGAAGGCTATGTCTCCACCCCCGTGCATGCGGCCACGTCGGGCAGCATCGTGGCGATCGAGGAACGACCGGTGCCGCACCCGTCCGGGCTGTCCGCGGCCAGCGTGGTGATCGAAACGGACGGCCTCGATGAACACACCCCCGACGATCCCGCGGACGGTTTCGCGATGGATGCGACGACGCTGCGCAATCGCGTGCGCCAGGCCGGCGTGGTCGGTCTCGGCGGCGCGGCGTTTCCCAGCTTCATCAAGCTCAATCCGGGAAGCAGCGTGGTCGACACACTGGTGCTCAACGGCGCCGAGTGCGAGCCCTACATTTCCTGCGACCAGGCGCTGATGAGCGAGCGGCCCGAGGCCATTCTCCAGGGTGCGCAGCTGATCCTGCACGCGCTGGGTGCCCGCCAGTGCCTGTTCGGCGTCGAGGACAACAAGCCCAAGGCCATCGCGGCGCTGCGACAGGCCGCCGATACCCTGGGCGACGAGCGCATTCGCATCGTCACCGTGCCGACGCGCTATCCGCAGGGTGGCGAAAAGCAGCTGATCCAGACACTCACCGGCCGCGAGGTGCCCAGTCACGGGCTGCCACTGGACATCGGCATCGTCTGCCACAACCCGGGCACGGCGCTGGCGGTTCGGGACGCGGTGACCCGCGGCCGGCCGCTGACCGAGCGCGTCGTCACCGTCACCGGCCCCGGCGTCGCGAGCCCCTGCAACCTGCGCGTGCGCATCGGCACGCCGGTGAGCGAGTTGCTCGAGCAGGCCGGCGGACTGGTCGATCCGGATTGCCGCCTGATCATGGGCGGGCCGATGATGGGATTCGCGCTCGCCAACGCCGATGTCCCGGTGATCAAGGCGACAAACTGCATTCTCGCGCTACGCCCGCAGGACCTGCGCCCTGAAACGCCAGCCATGCCCTGCATTCGCTGCGGCGCTTGCGCGGATGTCTGCCCCGCCGGACTGCTGCCGCAACAGCTCTACTGGCATGCCAGGGCCGAGGAGTTCGACAAGGCGCAGGACTACAAGCTGTTCGACTGCATCGAGTGCGGCTGCTGTGCCCAGGTCTGCCCTAGCCATATCCCGCTGGTGCAGTACTACCGCTTCGCCAAGACCGAGATCTGGGCGGACGAGCGCGCCCGCCGCAAGGCCGACGTGGCACGCCAGCGGCACGAATCTCGGCTGGCACGGTTGGAGCGCGAAGAGGCCGAGAAGAAGGCCGCCCGCGAGGCGAAGAAAGCGGCTCTGCGCGCCCGCGCTGAACAGCAGGCGCAAGCCTCCGAGGCCAAACCCGCGGACAAGCCGGCCGACGACCCGGTCGCCGCGGCGATCGCCCGCGCCAAGGCCAAGGCCCAGGCGAAACAGGACGGCGCACCACCTCCCGCCGAGGGCACGGACCCGTGAACCAGCCGCTGAGCTCTCCGCATCTGCCGGTGCGCCCAACGGTCGGCGGCCTCATGCGTCGGGTGCTGCTGGCGATGATTCCCGGCGCCGCGGCCATGGTGATCTGCTTCGGGATCGGCGTGCTGATCAACCTGCTGGTCGCGCTGGCCGCCGCGCTGGCGACCGAGGCGGCGCTGCTGCGGCTGCGCGACCGGCCGCTCAAACCCTTTCTCACCGACTGGACCGCGGTGCTGACGGCCGCCCTGTTCGCGCTGGCGCTGCCGCCGCTGGCGCCGTGGTGGCTGACCGCCATCGGCGCGGCCATCGCCATCGCCCTGGGCAAGCAGCTCTACGGCGGGCTCGGCCAGAACCCGTTCAACCCGGCCATGGTCGGCTACGTCGTCGTGCTGATCTCCTTCCCCACGGAGATGACCTACTGGACACAGCAACCCACCGGCATCACCGCGACCTTGCAGGCGCAGTTCGGCCAGCTCGGCGCCGCGGGGCTGGACGGGCTGACCGGCGCGACGCCGCTGGACGCGCTGCGCAGCGGGCTGGCGCAGGAACGAATCGTCGACGAAGCCGTCGGCGGGCTGGCAGGGCGCGGCGGCTGGGCCTGGATCAACGGTGGCTTTCTGCTCGGCGGGCTCTGGCTGGTCTTCCGCCGCGACATCAGCTGGCGCATCCCGGCAGCCGTGCTCGCGGGCATTGGCGCGATGGCGCTGCTGTTCTGGCTGATCGACGGGGACCGCCACGCCTCGCCCTGGTTTCACTGGACCAGCGGCGCGGCGATGCTCGGCGCCTTCTTCATCGCCACCGACCCCGTCTCCGGCGCGACCACGCCTCGCGGCAAGCTGATCTTCGGCGCCGGTATCGGCGTGCTGGTCTACCTGATCCGCACCTGGGGCGGCTACCCGGACGGGATGGCCTTCGCGGTGCTGCTGATGAACCTGACCGTGCCGCTGCTCGACGCCCATACCCAGCCGCGCGTGTACGGCCGATGAGTGGCGACGCCATGAGCATCCGCCGCCAGATGGCGGTGAGCGCCGGCCTGCTCGCGCTGTTCGCGGTGATCGGTGGCGTGCTGGTGGCCGGTACCGAGACCCTGACCCGCGACCGGATCATCGAACAGCAGCGGGCGGCACTGCGTGCCACGCTGAACGAGGTGCTGCCCGCCGACCGGTATACGAACACCCTGCTGGACGACACCGTCACGCTGAGCGACCCCGACCTGCTGGGCACCGATGAGCCGGTGATCGGTTACCGCGCCTGGCTGGGCGATGAGCCCGTCGCCCTGCTGTTTCCGGTCGTCGCGCCCGACGGCTACAGCGGCGACATCCGTCTGCTGATTGGCGTCGACGCCGACGGCGTACTGACCGGCGTCCGCGTGCTGGATCATCGCGAAACCCCGGGGCTGGGCGATGCCATCGAAACCCGCCGCGGCGACTGGATCCGGCAGTTCGCCGGTCTGTCGCTGGACCAGCCACCGGCCGCGCAGTGGAAGGTGCGCAAGGATGGCGGCCAGTTCGACCAGTTCGCCGGCGCCACGATCACGCCGCGTGCGGTGGTCAAGGCCGTGCGCAAGGCGCTGGTATTCTTCGAGCAGAACCAGAACCTGCTGTTCACCCAGCCGCCCACGTCTCCATGAGCGCGACCTCCGACATCATCCGCAATGGCCTATGGACCAACAATCCAGGGCTGGTCCAGTTGCTGGGCCTTTGTCCGCTGCTCGCGGTCAGCAACTCGGTGGTCAACGCGCTGGGACTCGGACTGGCCACGCTGCTGGTACTGACCGCGTCCAACATCGCGGTCTCGGCGATCCGCGATGTGGTGCGCGACGAGATCCGCATTCCCGTGTTCGTGCTGGTGATCGCGGCGTTCGTGACCACGGTCGAACTGGCGATGAACGCCTGGCTGCACGAGCTGTACACCATCCTCGGCATCTTCATTCCGCTGATCGTCACCAACTGCGCCATCATCGGTCGCGCCGAAGCCTTCGCCTCGCGCAACCCGGTGGCCCACGCGGCGCTGGACGGTTTCATGATGGGCCTCGGTTTCGCGCTTGCGCTGCTGGCCCTGGGCGCCCTGCGGGAACTGCTGGGCGCCGGCACGCTGCTGGCCGATGCGGAGCTGCTCTTCGGCCCGGTCGCCGAATCCTGGACGATCACCGTGATTCCGGAGTTCCGCGGCTTTCTGCTCGCGATCCTGCCGCCCGGCGCATTCATCGGTCTGGCCCTGCTGATCGCGGCGAAGAACGCCTGGGAGCGGCGCCAGCCGAAACCGGCCGCACAGCCAACCACGGCGGGCGCCGAACCCGACGCCGCCTGAATCCACTCACCCCGTCAGGACTCCCGTGAACGCCGCCAAGCGGATCGAGATCTTCGAGCGTCTGAAGGCGCAGCGCCCCAAGCCCGAGACCGAGCTGAACTACAACTCACCGTTCGAGCTGCTGGTCGCGGTGGTGCTATCGGCGCAGGCCACCGATGTCGGGGTCAACAAGGCCACCACCCGGCTGTTCCCGGTCGCCAACACGCCGGAGGCCATCGCCGCGCTGGGCGTCGAAGGCCTCAGTGAGTACATCAAGACCATCGGCCTCTACAATTCCAAGGCGCGCAATGTCATCGCGTTGTGCCGCCAGTTGATCGAACACCACGACGGCGAGGTGCCAAACGACCGCGCGGCGCTGGAGGCGCTGCCCGGTGTCGGCCGCAAGACCGCCAATGTCGTGCTCAACACCGCATTCGGCCAGCCGACGATCGCGGTGGACACCCACATCTTCCGCGTGTCCAACCGCACCGGGATCGCCCGGGGCAAGACCGTGCGCGAGGTCGAGGACCGGCTGGTCCGCCTGGTGCCGAAGGAGTACCGCCTGGATGCACACCACTGGCTGATCCTGCACGGACGCTACACCTGCAAGGCGCGCAAGCCGCTGTGTGGCGAATGCGTGATTCGCGATCTCTGCGAGTTCAAGGGCAAGGAGGCCGTCACATGACCGCCGTCGCCATCGTGCGCGTGAGCATCGACCAGGTGCTGCCGGTCCGGCACGCGCTGCTGCGGTCGCATCAGCCACTGAGCAAGGCGCAGTTTCCGGGAGACGACAATCCCCGTGTCGGTCACTTCGCGGCGATGCGCGATGGCCGCATCGTCGGCGTGGTGTCGATCTTTCCCGAGGCCGATCCACGCTGCAGTCAGTGCGATCCGGCTCAGCAATGGCGCATTCGCGGCATGGCCACGGCACCGGAGATCCGCGGGCTGGGCGCCGGCGCCAGCCTGCTGCTGTCAGCCATCGACCATGCCGTCGACGGCGGTGCCCGGACCATCTGGTGCAACGCCCGGCAGCCGGCGATCGGTTTCTATGCCCGCTTTGGTTTCCGCGGTGTCGGTCCGATCTTCGACATCCCGGAAATCGGTGACCACCAGTACATGGAACGCCCCTGCTGAACCACGTCCCGGTCCGCACGCGAATGGTGGCCGGTTTGAGATGCGGCAGCGCACAAGGCAGACTGATAGAACGGTTCAACAGCACGCGCCACGCGGCTGACATTGGTCTGGCGGATGGGTTGCCGCCGCACTCACGGTCGTTCGCGGCGTGCCACGAACCCCCAATCCGCACCCTCAAGGAATGAATGCTTCTAGCGACTGATCTCGACGGGACGTTCCTCGGCGGACGGCAGTCCGACCGTATGCGTCTTTACCGCTTTCTACCCCGACAACCGGAGGTGGCGCTGGTTTTCGTCACCGGTCGCGGGTTCGAACACGTCCTGCCGCTGATCTACGATCCGACCATTCCGACGCCCAAATACGTGATCTGCGACGTCGGCACGACCATCGTGCACGGCGACACGCTGGAGCCGGTGCAGCCGATCCAGTCCGAGATCAACCAGTGCTGGCCGGGCGAGCCGGCGATCCTGGATGCCATCGAGGGCATTGCCGGCCTGGAGCGCCAGGAGGTTCCGCAACAGCGCCGCTGCTCGTTCTTCGTGCCGCCGGATTTCGACGCCGAACCGGTGCGTCAGCGCGTCGAGCCGCTGGGCTGCGAGGTGCTGCATTCGGCCGATCGCTACCTGGACATCCTCCCGAAAGGCATCAACAAGGGGACGACTCTCAAGAAACTCGTCGCCCTGCTGGAGATGGACCCGGATCGGGTGCTGGTCGCCGGCGACACGCTCAATGACCTGCCGATGTTCGAGACCGGCTTCAAGGGCGTGGTGGTCGGCGCCGCCGAACAAAAGCTGGTCGATGCCACGCAGCGCATGTCCCAGGTGTTCCACTCGGAGCACACCGGCGCCGGCGGCATCCTGGACGCATTCAGCTACTTCCAGTTCCTCGGCCCCAAGGCCATCGAGGAACTGACGCGCTCACGCCAGGAGCGCGGTTCGTCCCAGCTGATCATGGTCTACCACCGACTTCCCTATGAGGAGCACGAGGTGGACGGCCGGATCGAGCATCGCCGGCCCAAGAGTCCCAACGGGATCATGCCCAGCCTGCTGTCGCTGTTCGAAGGCGGGCGCACCGGCATGTGGATCGCCTGGTCGCAACAGGACACGCGCGCTCCCAAGGGGTTCCAGGATCACACGGTGGTCGACGAGGACGCGTACCCGAACCTGATCGTCTCCCGCGTGCCGCTGACCGCGCATGACGTCCAGCGCTTCTACAAGACCTTCTCCAAGGAGGCGCTGTGGCCGACGATCCATACCTTCATCGAACGCACGCGCTTCAACCACGAGGACTGGCACCACTACGTCGAGATCAACCGGATTTTCGCCGAGCGCACCGCGGCCGAGGCCGACGAGGGCGCGGTGATCTGGATTCACGACTACAACCTGTGGATGGTGCCGGCGCATCTGCGCCGCATGCGCCCCGACCTGCGCATCGCCTTCTTCCACCACACCTATTTCCCGTCGTCGGAAATCTTCAACGTGATTCCGTGGCGGCGGCAGATCGTCGGCAGCCTGCTGCAATGCGACTACGTCGGCTTCCACATCCCGCGTCATCTGGAAAACTTCGTCGACGTCGTCCGCTCGAACTTCCCGGTGGAGGTGCTGGAGCGGCAGAACTGCGCACCGCGTTTTCTGACCTACGACTGCGCCCTCGGTCTGGACGAGATGACCACCGGCATCAAGGTGTCGGACGATCACGTCGTCCACATGGGCGCGCACCCGATCGGCGTCAGCGCCAACCGCATCCGCGGCCTGATCGAGAGCGAGCAGGTTCAGCAGCGCATGGCCGGGCTGCGCGAGGAACTCAAGGGCAAACGCGTCGTCCTGTCCGTGGAACGGCTCGACTACACCAAGGGGCCGCTCGCCAAGCTGGAAGCCTTTGAGCGACTGCTGGAGGAGAATCCGGAGCTGCACGGCAAGGTGACCTTTGTCGACGTCGTCACCCCCGCCGCACGCGGCATGAAGATCTACGAGGAAATCCAGCAACAGGTCGAGCTGTCGGTCGGCCGCATCAACGGCCGGTTCGCCAAGCTGGACTGGACGCCGGTGCGCTTTTTCTTCCGGTCGCTGCCGTTCGAGGACGTGCTGGCCTACTACGCGGTCGCCGATGTCGGCTGGATCACGCCGCTGCGTGACGGCCTGAACCTGGTCGCCAAGGAGTACGCGGCCGTGCAGGGCCTGACCCGCGGCAAGGGCGTGCTGGTGCTGTCCGAGTTCGCCGGTGCCGCGGTGGAATTGCAGGGCGCGCTGCGCACCAATCCCTACGACGAAGTCGACATGATGAATCAGCTCTATCGCGCACTGACCCTGGGCGATGCCGAGCGCCGCGATCGCATCGCGCAGATGGCCGATGTCGTCATGCATCACGACCTGGAAACCTGGGGCCAGGACTTCATCCAGGCCGTCAAGCAGGCGGCGCGACGGCGCCAGCGCGCGAAGAACGATCCCGGCGCGAAGATGGCCCGGGTTTACGCCGCGCATGCCGTGGTCGGCTCGGACAAGGAACGGGTCACGCCCGCGTAGCTGCGGTCCCGGTCAGGACCACGACCACCGAGGGTCAACACGGCGCGAGCGCACCATTCTTGAGTAGCTTGCCCCGACGCCTCGGTTGCGATATGGGCCTCCCGACGTTACCCTCTCCGTCCGATTTTCGCGGTGATGACACGAATTTCTTGGCCGTGTCCTCACCCACTCGAGACACCCCCCCGCGACGCGACTGCCGACCCCCCGGTCGTCACCGGCGGCGCCGAGGGCATGAGCCGTTGACGATGATCCCCTCTTCGATGGCAACCGAACTCAACCCGCCGTTGGCGGGTCTTTTTGTTGGCTTTTCTATGGACACGACGCATGGATTTCCGGAGCACGCTGAAAGATAAATTCGGGCTCGACACCGTTGACTACCACTACCAGCTCTCCAAGGATGAGCTGTTCAACGAGGCGCTGGCCCACGATCGTGGTCGCATCCGCGCCGATGGTCCGGATGACGAACCCAAGGCCTACGCCACCAAGCTGGGCGTGAACGGCCCCCTGGTCTACTACACCGATCCCACCTGCACCGGTCGCCCGGTTCAGGACACCTTCGCCGTCGCCTGGCCCGAGGTCGAAGACAGCGTGTGGTGGAAGAAGGACTTCAAGAAATTTGACCCCAAGCATTTCGGGCCCCTGCTCGAACGCGTGGTCGCCCACCTGAACGCGAAAAACGCCCGCCTCTACGTTGAGGATGTGTACTGCGGCTGGGACCCGGCCTACGCCGTGCCTTATCGCTTCGTCGGTGAATACGCCACCCACGCGATGTTCGCCAAGAACATGTTCGCCCACGATATCGAGGGCGTCGAGGACGAGGAAACCAAGCGCTGGACGCTGATCAACGTTCCGTCCTTCCACTGCGATCCGGAACGCGACGGCACGCTGTCCAAGCGCGCGGTCATCATGGACTTCAAGAACCAGGTCGGTCTCGTGCTCGGCCGCGCCGACTACTGCGGCGTCAACAAGAAGACCATGTTCACGGTCATGAACTACCTGATGCCGGGCATGGGCGAGCTGTCGATGCACAGCTCCGCGAACGTCGGCAAGCGCGGCGACGGCGCCGTGCTGTTCGGCCTGTCCGGCACCGGCAAGACTACGCTGTCGGCCGACCCGGACCGCGAACTGATCGGCGACGACGAACACGCCTGGACCGCCACCGGCGTCTCGAACTTCGAAGGTGGCTGCTACGCCAAGCTGATCGACCTGGACAAGGATGCCGAGCCGATCATCGCCGCGGCGCTGTCCATGCCGGGCACGATCATCGAGAACGTGCCGCCGCTGCCGGGCAAGCCGCTTGAAGAAACCGATCCGCAGGATCTGGACCTGACCGACGGCTCCATCACCGAGAACACCCGCTTCTCCTACCCGCTGGAATGCAACCCGAACGTCGCCGACGGCGCGCGCGGCCCGCATCCGGAAACCATCATCTTCCTCACCGCGGACGCCTTTGGCGTACTGCCCCCGGTGTCGGTGCTCGACCCGGAACAGGCGATGTACCACTTCGTCTCCGGCTTCACCGCCAAGCTGGGCGGCACCGAGGTCGGCGTGACCGAACCCACCGCGGCGTTCTCCGCCTGCTTCGGGGCACCGTTCATGGCGCGGCCACCGAGCGTTTACGCCGAGCTGCTGGCCAAGAAGATGAAGGAGCACAACTCGCGCTGCATCCTGCTCAACACCGGCTGGTCCGGTGGCGTCTATGGCGTCGGCAAGCGCATCTCCATCAAGCACACCCGCGCCCTGCTCAACGCGGCGCTGGAAGGCGAGCTGGACGCGGGCAAGGTCGACTACATCACCCACCCGATCTTCAAGCTGCGCATCCCGACCAGTTGCCCGGATGTTCCGTCGGACATTCTCGATCCGCGCGACACCTGGGAGGACAAGGACGCCTATGACGCGCAGGCCGAGAAGCTGCGGCAGATGTTCCGTCAGAACTACGAGGCCAAGGGCCTGGGCGAACTCGGCATCCCCGCGGTGATGTAACACGCCCGACGCGGTATTTCGCGACAAGCCGGCGTACCCTTCGGGTCGCCGGCTTTCTCGTATTCAGGGCCTGGAGCCTTCATGGACCCAAGAATCTTCTGCATCGGTCGCAACTACGCGGAGCACATCCGTGAGCTGGGCCATCCCGAGGACGGCGACTGCGTCGTCTTCATGAAACCCGCCTCCTGTCTGGTCGCACCGGATCAGCCGGTCGTGATCCCCACGGACCGCGGCGCCGTGCACCACGAGGCCGAGCTGGTTGTCCGCATCGGCTGCGAGGCAAGCCATGTCGATCCCGACGCAGCGACGGCCGCCGTCGACGCCCTGGCGCTGGGCCTGGATCTGACCCTGCGCGACGAGCAGAATCGGCTGCGCAAGGACGGCAAACCCTGGGAACTTGCCAAGGCATTCGACCACGCCGCGCCGCTGGGGCCGTTCACGCCCTGGAACGGCGAGGTGCCGCTGAACGCGATCACCTTCACCTGCCGCGTCAACGGCGAGTTGCGGCAACAAGGCGATACGCGGCAGATGATTTTCTCCGTTCCGCGGATCATCAGCATCCTGTCGCGAACCTGGCGGCTGCGCCCCGGCGATCTGATCTACACCGGAACACCGGCGGGCGTGGCGGCGCTGCAACCCGGAGACATCGTCGAGCTGGACAGTTCCGTGTTGCAGTCCGCACGTTGGGCTATCCACGGGTATGACGCGCCGCAAAAACTTGGCTAATGTATGCATCCCTCTTCATTTGAACCCTTGGGGACATCACAAATGATCTATGGACGTCTGGCGCGGCTGACTGGGATTGCCGCCATTTCGTTATGCGCATCCAACACCTTCGCGGCAGACGACGCACCCGGCTGGTACACCAACATCGGCATCGGCATCACCGCTCCCGCCGACGCCGACGTGTCGGCGAACCATGTGTCCACGGTCGGCGCGCCCACGAACTTCACCAATTCCTTCGATGCGGGCTTCGCCTTCGAATCACGGCTGGGCTATGACATGGCCGGCGTGATGCGCCCCGAGGTCTCGCTGGGTCTGGGTCAGGCCGACGTGAACAGCAGCAACGCCACCGGCGAGGTGGAGACGGCCAAGCTGTTCGGCAACCTGTGGTTCGACCTGGGTACAACGAATCTCGGTACCACCAAGACGCTGCTGCCCTACCTCGGATTCGGTATCGGCTTCCTGAACTACTCGCTCAAGGACTACGCGGTGGGTGCCAACCCGCGATTCGGCGAAAGTGATCGCGTGACCGCCTTCCAGCTCGGCTCCGGCATCACCATGCCGCTGACCTCGGCGCTGGCCCTGTCACTGGACTATCGCTATGTCATCGGCGGTGACCCGGACCTCGGCTCCAGCGCCGGCAGCTTCGACACCGAATACAACGCTCACAACCTCTACGTGGGCCTGCGCAGCGCGCTGGGCTTCGGCACGCCGGACGCCGACCATGACGGCGTCGCGGACGCAAACGATGCCTGCCCCAGCACGCCGAAGAACATCCCGGTTGGCGCCAGTGGCTGCCCCTATGACACGGATACCGACGGTGTCGCGGACTACCTCGACAGCTGCCCCGGCACCCTGCCGAACTCCTCCGTCGACGAGCGCGGCTGTGTGTTCGACAGCGACCGTGATGGCGTCGGCGACAACGTGGACCAGTGCCCCGGCACGCCGAACGGCGTTCCGGTCGACGACACCGGCTGCGAGATGGATTCCGACGGTGACGGCGTTCCGGACACGCGCGACCGCTGTGCCGCCACGCCGAGCAACATCGCGGTTGATGCCTCCGGCTGCGCGGCCGATGCCGACCGCGATGGTGTCAGCGACAAGCTGGACCAGTGTGCCGACACGCCGGCCGGTGCCCAGGTCATGAGCAACGGCTGCGCCGCTGATCAGCGCCTCGTGCTCCGCGGTGTGAACTTCGAGACCAACTCGGCGAAGCTTGCGCCGAACGCCACGCGCATCCTGGATGCCATCGCGGATACCCTGCGAGAGTCACCGGCGTTCTCGATCCAGATCAACGGCCACACGGACAGCGTGGGCGCGGCAGCGTACAACCGGACGCTTTCGCAGAAGCGTGCCGATTCCGTGCGCAACTACCTGATCTCGTCCGGCATCGAAGGCTCCCGTCTGAAGGCCACCGGCCTCGGCGAGACCAGCCCGATCGCCTCCAACGACACGAGCCAGGGTCGCGCGCTGAACCGTCGCGTCGAAATCCGCGTCCTGCAATAGGACGGAGCAGGCCCGGCAGCATGATGCTGCCGGGCCGCTGACCCCGATCGGCGTTGCGTGAGCAGACAGCGGACTCCACCGCTGCACCTGCTTCGGACGCTTTGCGCGGTGGCCGAGCACGGATCGTTTCGTGCCGCGGCTGCAGCGCTGCATCTGACCCCGTCGGCGATCAGCCATCAGATGCGCGATCTGCAACAGCGGCTGGGCACGCCGTTGTTCGTTCGTGAAAGTCGGGGCGTGCGTCTTACCCCCGCCGCGCTCTCATACAGCGAGCGCTGCCTCGAGGCGCTGGCGACCCTGGACGCGGCCACTGGCCAGATCTGCCGAAGCGACGAAAGCCGCAGCCTGCGGATTACGCTGGGGCCCTTCATCGCCAGCGAGGTGGTGATTCCCGCGCTGCCCGATTTTCATCGTCAGCACCCGACGCTGGATATCCGGGTGGAGACATCGATGCGTCTGGCAAAGCTGGAGTCCGATGAAGCGGACGTGGCGTTGCGCTTCGGTGGACAGGCCACCGACCAGATCGCGCTCGAACCGCTGATGACCATGGTCGCCCGACCCGTCTGCGCTCCCACCCTGGCAGCCTCGCTGCCCGAGGATCCACTGTTGGCGGTTGGCCAGGCCACCCGCCTGCACTCGTCCGCCGTGCCGGATGCCTGGGCGGACTGGGGACGGCATGCCGGCATCGCACCCGAGGCACTGGAAGGCGGGATCTGGTTCGACAGCTACCTCTCGCTGCTGCGCGCCTGTGAGCAGGGGCTGGGTGTCGCGCTCGGCCTGTTCCCGGCGGCCGGCGCCTGGGTGGACCAGGGTCGACTGCAACCACTCGGAACCATCGAGCTACCCATCCAGCAGCACTACAACATTCTTTACCGACGCGCTGACACCGGCTGGCAGACCCTGCGCGCGTTTCTTCAGTGGCTTCGCTCACTGCCCGCTTTCAGTTGAACAATCTTCACCAGACTGACGACAAAATCTCGTTTGTCGCTCATGAGCAAGCGCTCTACGCTGCGCAACCATGAGCACGTTTCAACTGACGACACGCGACGGCACGGCGCTGGCGGCCACCGAGTTCGGCAGCGGTTCCGCCTGGGTCATCATTGCCGGTGCGACCGGGGTCCCTCAACGCTTCTATGCGCGTTTCGCGGCGTTCCTCGCGGAGCGCGGCGTGTCCGTGCTGACATTCGACTACCGAGGCATCGGGGCATCCCGCCACGCGCCCCTTGGCCCCTTTGGCATGACCACCTGGGCGGAGCAGGATCTCGCCGCCGCCATCGACCACGCCGGTGACCGTGGCACGACGACCGCGGTGCTGGGTCATTCCTTTGGCGGTCAGGCGCTGGGGCTTTGCCCGAACAACACCCGCGTTCAGGCGCTGCTGGGGCTGTCCGCACAGTCTGGACATTGGCGACTCTGGGACTGGCCGCACAAAGCTCGGATGTGGACGATGATGCACATCGTTCTGCCCGGCATGCTCGTGGCACGCGGCAATATTCCCGCTGGCCTGTTCGGCGCCGACCCGTTGCCAGGTGGCGTCGCGCGTGAATGGGCACGCTGGTGCCGCGGCCCGCACTACATCGCGGACGGGGACGGACAACCGGTCCGCGATGGCTTCAAGCGTTGGCAAGGCCGGGCACGTTTCTACCAGATCAGCGACGACCGCCAGTACGGCCCACCCCGGGCGGTCCGCGAACTCGCCGCGTTCTACGCCAACGCGGATTGCGAGATCGCAACCCGCTCGCCCGCCGACTGGGGTGTCAGCCGCGTTGGGCACTTCGACTTCTTCCGCCCTGCCGTGGAGCACGGTTGGCGCGAAGCCGCTGACTGGCTCAGCGCTGCGCTGGCGCAGCCGCAGCTCGCGCAAGCGGATACCGATTCCTCCGTTCTTTGAGCACGCAACCATGTCTGCAACCCCTCCGACACTGGCACTCTGGAATCGCCTCCAGCAAAAACCCGCCGGATCATGGCTTTTCACCCTCGGTGTATGCCGCAAGGCGCCTTACTTCTCATCGATCAAGCCCCGTGTCAGCGAACTGGACACCGGCCGATGCGTGGTACGGAGCAGACTGCGGCGCGCCGTCACGAATCACATCGGTACATTCCACGCGATCGCGATGTGCAACATGGCCGAGCTCGCCGGGGGCCTGGCGGCCGAGGCCACGGTGCCGACCACCCACCGATGGATACCCAAGGGCATGACGGTCGAGTACCTCGCAAAGGCCGAAACGGATCTCTCGGCGACGTGCCAGCTGGTCATCCCCGATCAGTGGGAAGACCGGTTCAGCCTGCTGACTCCCGTTGAGGTCACGGACACCCGAGGGACGGTTGTCTTCCGCGCGGAGATCACGATGTACGTGTCACGCAAGCCGGCACGCGACCGCTGACAAGCCCTGCGCGGTGGCCGTCTGTCCAGGACTGGCCACCGCCGACTTGACACCCGGATGCCGGACGCTACCGTCCGCAGCATGAAACTCTTCGCGTGTCAGTTCGGCGGATGGGCGCTGGCCCTGTCCGTCATCACCCCGGCGCTGGCCGATCCGGACACGGCGCCGAAATCCGCCGCCGAACTCGTGGCCTGTGCCCGCGCCAACGCGCCACAGCAGACGTTCAAGCAGGACGCCGAGCTCGAGACCATTCGCGCCGACGGCGACTCGCGCACGCTTTACATCCGCGTTGCCGCTCGCAAGGGGGAATCGGGCATCGACGCGAATCTGAAGGTGCGCAACCCGCCGGACCTGTCCGGCATGGCGTTCCTGGTACTCGCGAACGAAGGCGATCAGGACACCATGTTCACCTACGTGCCCGCCCTGAACCGATCCCGACGCGTCACCGGCAATGCTTCCACGCAAAGCCTGTGGGGAACCGACTTCACCTATGCGGATATCCGTGGCCTGCTCGGCGCGGTCGACGGCGGCGAGGCCAGCCGGGGCGATGACGAAACCGTCGCCGGTCACCCGGTCTACCGGCTGAACGTCATCCCGGATCAGGCCTCCGAGGCGGACTATGCCCGTGTGGAACTGGCGCTGGAGCAGGCGCATTGCGTGCCGCTGCGCGCACGGTTCTACGACGCCTCGGACACCGTGGTTCGCGAGCTGGACGTCGATCCGGACAGCATCGAGCAGTCCGGCGATCACCATTTCGCGCGGAAGATGACCATGCACAACCGCCAGACTGGCAGCCGAACCCGAGTCGAGTTGTCGCGGGTCGAATTCGATGAGTCGATTCCGCGCCGGGCCTTTCATCCCCGCGGCTTCGAGACGGTGGATTGAACCACGGCGGCAGGTTCGGCGCGCCCACCACCGGCGTGCTCGCCACCTTGCTGGCCGCGTGCGCCGCCTGCATCTGGCTGGCCTGGGCCGAGCTCGGCGGCCTGCGCTTCGATCCGAGCACGGAGGCGCTAATCGACCCGGCGGACCTGGGCCCCGCCACGGTGCAGCGCGACGAACTGATGATCCTGCTGAGCGCCGACACCGCACTAAGCCCCACCCACCTCGCGCAGGTCGATCGGGTCACATCGATCCTCGAACAGCAGGCGGACGGCGCGAAGATCCGGTCGCTGACCAACATCCAGATCCCGGTCAGCTTTGACGACAGCGTGGAGCTGATGTCGATCGGGGGCTGGCTGGACGACCCGGACGCGCAAGCCCGTGTGGCACTGGACACGCTGCTGACCCATCCGCTGCTCAGGGGACGCCTGGTCTCCGCGGACCGCCACGCCGCGGGCATTCACATCACGCTGGATGCCGCCTCGGCCGCCCCGCCCGAACGCGCCCGCGCACTGGTAGACCTCGCCCGGGCTGCCATGAGCGACACCGACCTGACGCTCGCGGCGACGGGCGGGCCGCTGGTCAGCCATGCCATTTCGTCCAGCCTCCAGCAACAACTGCAGCAAGTGCTGCCACTGCTGGCGCTGGCCTTCGTACTGGTCCTGCTGATCGCGTTCCGCTGTATCCGGCTGGTACTGGTCGCGGTGATCTCCATCGCGCTGTCGGTCATCGCCGCCCTGACCGCGCTGGCGGCAATCGGGGGTACGCTGAATCTGGTCACGACCCTGATCGTGCCGCTGGTCGCGACCCTGACCGTCGCCTACCAGATGCACCTGCTGTCGGCGACCGAACATCACGACGACGCCACCCGCGGTGCGCAAACGATCGCGCTGCCGCTGATGGTCACCGCGCTGACCACCGCCGTCGGCCTGCTGGCGCTGGCCGTGCATCCGACACCCGCGATCCGCAGCTTCGCGCTGGCCTCGGCGCTGGGTGTCGCCGCCAGCGCACTGGTCACGCGTTACTGGTCGCCAGCCGCCATGGACATGCTGGGGGCCTGCCCACGCGCGGGGCGCCCGCTGGATCGCATCCTCGACGCGCTGACCACGCGCCTCGCGAGATGGAACGCCCGGTTCGGTCGCTGGGTGCTGCGATTCTCCGTGTTCTGTCTGCTGGTCGGTGTGCTCGGGGCGCTGCGCCTGCAAACGGAAGCCAATCTGGTCGATGACCTGCCGGACCACGACATCGTGCGCCAGGACTACGCGACCGTCACCGACGCGTTGTGGAGCACGACCGGGTTTTCGGTGCTGGTCCGCACGTCCACACCCGGCGCCGTGCTGCAACCGGACCTGCTCCAGGCCCTGGCCCGGTTGCAGGACTGGCTGGCCGAACAGCCGGAAATCCAGGGCAGCTACGGTCTGACCAACATCCTGGAAGAACTCAACATCCGCTTCGGTGACGCTCCACGCGACGCGGCCCTGCCGACGAATCCGACGCTCGCCAAGCAGTTGATCATCGCCGCCGCGCCGGATGACGTGTACGACTACACCAACCTGCAGTTCTCGGAGACACGGGTGCACGTCGGCACGCCGGTGCAGAACACCCGCGAGATCACCGAACTGGTCGAACGCGTGGAACAGCGCCTGCAAAGCTTTCCGCCCGGCCTGGACATCCAGCTCACCGGCAACGCCGTGACCTTCGCGCGAACGGTGAACAAGCTCACCAGCGGACAGGCCTTTTCGTTCCTCGCCGCCTTCGCCGCGATCTTCGCGATTCTCTCCATCGTGTTCGCCTCGGTCCGCGCGGCCGCGTTCGCGATGCTGCCGAACCTGGTGCCGGTGGCGCTGTTCTTCGGCCTGATCGGCTGGAGCGGCCTGCCGCTGGGACCGACCACGGCGCTGGTCGCCTGCATCGTGCTGGGCATCGCGGTGGACGACACCCTGCACTACCTCGTCCGCTTCAATCACCATGCCCGTGAACGGGCCAATGCCCGGGAAGCCACCCGGCTGGCGCTGCGCGACGTCATCCGCCCGGTGACACTGACCACGCTGGCGACCTGCATCGGCTTCCTCACGCTGACGGTAAGCCCGTTCCACTCTCAGGTCCTGTTCGGCTGGCTGGCCGCATCCACACTGGCCATCGCCTGGCTTTGCGACCTCACCGTGGCCCCCGTGGTCGGCCTGCGTGCCGATGTGGTCACACTGTGGGACGTGCTGCGCGTGGACCTGGGCGAAGCCCCGCAGAAGAGTATTCCGCTGCTGGCGGACATGTCACCGCGACAGGCCCGGGTTTTCGCGCTGCTGTCCAATCTGCGCACGATTCCCGCCGGCACCCGCTTCATCCGCGAGGGCGATCTGGCACGGGACATCTACGTCATCGTCGAGGGCACCGCCCGCGTCTGGGTGGACAGCCAGGGTGAGGAAGTCGACATCAATCGGGTCGGTCGCGGCACCACGCTGGGTGAAACCGGCTACTTCTCCACGCGGCGAACCGCCAACGTCACGGCACTGACGGATCTGCGCGTGCTGGACTTCGACACCGACGATCTGGAGCGGCTGCGACGCCGCCATCCGCGGGTGGCGTCACTGGTCTATCGCAATCTCAACAGCATCCAGGCCGAGCGGCTGGCGCGGGCGACGCGGCAGATCGCCGAACACCCTCGGGACGAGCCCGTTCGAGGACCGGCGCACTAGACCCGCGCACGGTCGCCGTGCTCGGCGGCCAGCTGCTCCAGCAGAGCGTCCTTGTCATTCCAGATCTCGGTGATCCAGGCCTGCGCGGCCTCGCGGGCCGCGTCATCGGTGCTGTAGTCGCCTTCGGCAATCGCGGCCGGCGGCTGAATCTCGCGCACATCGACGATCACCTCCGGCACCAAGCCGCAGAACAGGTCCCAGAACGACCACGGCCCACCAACGTAGTAGAACGTCACGTCCAGCACCGCATCCAGCTTGTCGCCGATGGCGCGGATGGCATAGGCCACGCCACCCGCGCGCGGCTTGAGCAGATGCCGGTAAGGCGACTGCTGCGCCGCGTGCTTGGCCGGGGTGATCCGCGTGCCCTCGACGAAGTTGAAGATCGTGACCTGACGGTCACCGTAGCGGGCGAACATCCGCCGCGTGGTTTCCACGTCCCGGCCCTTGAGGCCAGGGTCGGCTTCGATCTGCTCACGCGTGAACCGCTTCATGAACGGAAAATCCAGCGCCCACACCACCTGACCGACGATGGGCAGCCAGATCAGCTGCTGCTTGATGAACACCTTGTATGGCGGCACGTGATTGGTGAACGCCACCATCATCGCGAACAGGTCGTTCCAGCTCCGGTGATTGGCCATGAGCAGATAAGTCCGCCCTCGCGTCACATGCTCGTCCCCGCGGATGGTCCATCGCGTCGGCAGCAGGTGACGCATGATCCAGCCGTTGAACGCGCACCAGCCACGGTGGGCAATTCTCTCCAGCACGCCAACCACGCGGGAGCGCCAGCGGCCCCAGGTGACGAATTTCAGCGGGGTAATCAGGAAGATCAGTGTGCCCAGCACGATGGTCTGGGCCGCGACCAGCAGCATCACGCAAACGCCGCGCAACTGCGCAAACAGTCGGTACATGGTGTTGTCCTCGCGCCCGCGCCGGAACTCCCGCCGCGGTCGTGTCCCCTCAGGTTGGTGATCGGCCGTCCGCGTGATCCTGCGTGGTCGCGCGGTTCGGCCCGAACATGCCCTAGCTCAGATCCAGGCTCGAGCGCAGCTCCTCATTCTGATCAATGATCCGGAACCCGCGGTAATCACGGGGCGGAATGGACAGCAAGACGCAAGGGCTGGTCAGCATCTGCGTCACCATCCGGTCCTTGCCAGGCTTGATCCATTCACCGGCTAGCCACATCACCCGGTCCCGGTCGATCGTGGCATCGGTCTTGGGCTCGATGAAATAACCACCGGTCCGGCGCTGCCCCATCTCCAGCAGCAGCAGCGGCCCATCCGGCAGCTTTTCCGGCGGCACGATTTCCAGACCCCGATCCGCCTGCCAGCCCTGCCACTCCTCCGGAGTCGCGAAATACGACAGCGCAGCATGACGCTGCTCGGTTCCGCAGTGAATGGACCGGCGGATTTCGGAGACGCGGACGTCTTCCGGCTCCGGGACTTTCTTCATCAGGCCACACCCGCCGACGCCCGCCAGCAGCAACGCCAGCAGGCCGACACGCGCCAAGGCACATGGAAAGATCATTCGCATAAAAAAACGTTAACCGACACACCCTTCGATTTCCACCGAAAATCCCGCCGTTTCGGTGATTTTCGGGCTTAAAACAGACACGAATTGCGCAACATAGGCAGATCGTCCGGGCGATGGTAGCGTTGCGCCATGAACAGTTCAGTTGCCCGCCGCGCCCGCTACGACCGTTCCGAGCTCCAGAACACGCTGCGCGCCCTGGTCGACGACGGCATCCTGACCCGAGCGGACGCCGAACAGGTGCTGCGCGCCGAAGCCGGCGCGGAGCAGCCCCGGCATCCGCTGTCCGCGGTCGCCGCCGCCGGCCTCGCCCGCGCGGATGATCCGGAACGCGTGCTCACGCTGGAAGCGCTGACCCACTGGTCCGCCGACCGCCACGGACTGGAGTACTACCGCATCGATCCGCTGCGCATCGACAGCCGCCAGGTCACCTCGGTGGTGCCCTACGCCTACGCGGCGCGGGCGGGCATTCTGCCCATTCGCGTCGACGACGAGTACATCACCGTGGCCACCGCCACCCCCGGCGAACGGGACTGGGAGAGCGACCTGGCCAAGGTTTCGGGCCACAAGGTGCGTCGCGTGGTCGCCAACCCGGAGGACATCGAGCGCTATCTGGTCGAGTTCTACGCCTTGTCCCATTCGGTGACGGCCAGCGAACAGGAGCGTTCCGGCCAGGGCACGAGCCCCTCCTTCCACAGCCTCGAACAACTGATGGATCTGGGCCGCCGCGGGCAGCTCGACGCCAACGACAGTCACGTCGTGAACATCGTCGACTGGCTGCTGCAATACGCCTTCGAACAGCGCGCCAGCGACATCCACATGGAGCCGCGCCGCAACGGCGGCCGGATCCGCTTCCGCATCGATGGCGTGCTCCATGCCGTGTACGAGATTCCGCCGTCGGTCATGACCGCGGTGACCAGCCGGGTGAAGATCCTCGGCCGCATGAACGTCGCGGAGAAACGCCGCCCGCAGGACGGCCGGATCAAGACCCGCAGCCCCGAGGGGCGCGAGGTCGAGCTGCGGCTTTCGACCATGCCCACGGCCTTCGGCGAAAAACTGGTGATGCGGGTATTCGATCCCGACATCCTCGTGCGCGATTTCGATGCGCTGGGCTTCGAGCCGCAGGACCGGGAACGCTGGACGCGCATGACCACGCGGCCGAACGGCATCGTCCTGGTCACCGGCCCCACGGGCTCGGGCAAGACCACGACGCTTTACTCGACGCTCAAGCACCTGGCGACGCCCGAGGTGAACATCTGCACCATCGAGGATCCGATCGAACTGGTCGAACCGAGCTTCAACCAGATGCAGGTGCAGGCCAACATCGACGTGACCTTCGCCTCCGGTGTGCGCACGGTGCTGCGCCAGGACCCGGACATCGTGATGGTCGGCGAGATCCGCGACCTGGAAACGGCCGAGATCGCCATCCAGGCGGCGCTGACCGGCCATCTGGTGCTGTCGACGCTGCACACCAACGATGCGCCATCCGCCATCACGCGGCTGACCGAACTGGGCATCCCGGCCTATCTGATCCGCGCCACGCTGCTGGGCGTGGTGGCGCAGCGGCTCACCCGCCAGCTCTGTCCGGAGTGCAAGCGCGCCACCGATCTCGACACGGAGAAATGGGCGGCGCTGACCGTGGGCCACAGCATCGACGCGCCAACCTCGGTATTTGAGCCCGTGGGCTGCCCGGAATGCCGCAAGACGGGTTACCAGGGCCGCGCCGGCCTCTACGAAGTGATGGAAATGAACGACGCGCTAACCGAGGCGGTGCGCAACGACATGGACCTGGAGCAACTGCGTCGGCTGGCCGTCCGCGAAGGCACCCGCCCGCTGCGCATCAGCGGCGCGATCAAGGTGGCGCAGGGCGCCACCAGCCTGGACGAGGTGCTCAAGGTCGCGCCCACCGCCCTGCACAGCGGCTGACGCGCCCGGCCGGGGACGGTCAGCCGCGCCGGAAGCGCGACTCCGCGATCAGGTCCGCGACCCGGCCGGTCGGAATGCCATCCCGTCGCGAGCGTTCGAACACCTCGGTCACGGTGTCGCCAATGCCGCGCAGGTGGCGTTCCACCTTGTCCCAAGTGTAGCCGGTCCGCTCGTAGAAGATGTCGATGATGCCGCCGGCGTTGATCACATAGTCCGGCGCGTAGAGGATGCCGCGATCCAGCAACGCCTGATCATGCTCGGGTCGATCCAGCTGATTGTTCGCGGCCCCGGCAATCACCCGGGCCTTCAGCCGCGACAGTGTCAGCGCGTTGATCGCCGAGCCCAGCGCGCAGGGCGCGAACACATCCACGTCCTGGGCATCGATCTCCGACACGGGCACGACCTCGGCTCCATAGGCCTCCACCGCCCGGTCGATGTTCGGCTGATGGATGTCGGCGACGACCAGCTTCGCCCCGGCCGCATGCAGGTGGCCGGCCAGCCGGTAACCGACGTTCCCCACGCCCTGGATCGCGACGCGGACACCGTCGAGGTCGTCGCGCTGCAGCTGGAACCGCACCGCTGCCGCCAGTCCGTGAAACACACCCAGCGCGGTCGCCGGTGACGGGTCGCCGCTGTGCGGCTCCCCACCCGGTCCCGGACGTTCGATCACGCCGCCGACATGGGCGGTGACCTCGCCCATCAGGCGCAAGTCCGCCACCGAGGTGCCGGAATCCTCCGCGGCGACGTAGAGCCCGCCGAGACGATCCACGGCGCGACCCATTGCCCGTACCAGCGCCTCGGACTTCATCTGGCGCGAATCGCCAATTATCACGGACTTGCCACCGCCGAGATCGATATTCGCCATCGCCGACTTGTAGGTCATGCCGCGAGACAGCCGCAGCACGTCGGTCAGGGCATCGGCACTGGACGCATACGGCCACATCCGGCAGCCACCCAGGGCCGGCCCGCGCGCCGTGTTGTGCACGGCGATAATCGCCCGCAATCCCGATGCCTCGTCATGAACGAAGTGCACGCATTCGTGCTGATCGAACTCGGGATGGTCAAACACGGACATGACGGATTCCTGCGCCAGGCGAAAAAATGGGGCGCGGATTATCGCATGGCTGGCCGGGATGTCCCGGCGGCAGGCGCCGATGCGCCCTAGTCGGCCTGACCCAGCGCTTCGTGCAGGTCATCCACCGCCTGCTTGACCGCCAGCCGGTCACGCAGACGGCTGACCCGGCCCATGGCGTGATCGCGCAGTGACGCGCCGCGCTCGGTGAGAACCAGGCGCAGCGGCCTGGCGTCCGCAACCTCGAAGTAGCCGCGCTTGAGCAGCAGCTCACAGCCCAGCACCAGCCAGTCGCGGTGCAGACCCTCCTGCTCCCACAGCGTGCTGAGGGTTTTGAAATCGAAGACCGTTTCCGGCCCATGGATGCGGGTGATCAGGTGGCGTGTCAGCGCGCGGTCCTGCAGCCGCGGGCAGCGGCTGATCAGCGGATCGGCCGGCCGCATCTGCGCAACCAGGGCGTCCGGCGCCGGTGGTCCGTCCATGTAGGAGGCGCCCGCCGTGGTGAGCCGGAACTGGGTGTCGAACTCGCGCCGGACGATTTCCAGGTAGCCGTCACGCACCAGGATGTCCAGGGCCAGACGCAGGTCCTCGGAACGGCGATCCGCCTCGCGCCAGAAGCGGGCCAACGTGGATGACGGCACCTGGCCGTGCCGGGCCAGCGACAGCTCGCGGTAGATGTCCAGCACGGCCTGGCGCAGCTCGTACTCGGTCAGCGGGCGCTCGGCGGGGTCGTTCACGCGCTCCGGCAGCTCGTTGACCATTTCGCCGTACACGTTGTTGCGGACGAAATCCTCGTAGGCCCTCGGCGAGAACCGCAGCATCGGCTCGTCGCGGGGGTGATGAATTTCCAGCCACTCGTCATCCAGCAACTGTGTCAGCGCATCCGCCAGCGATCGATCGTCAAAACCCGCCTGACCCCATTTGTACTTGAGCAGCGTGGCCTCGATCCCTTCGCCGATGGTGCGGCTCGCGCTGTTGATCATGTTGAGCGCAAGGGTTTGCGCGGGGGCGTCGACGAACTTGAACAGCATCAGGTCTCCGCGGCGGAAATCGCCTGATCCCGTGCGTTGCGGGCATCGAACAGCGACATCTGGTCAACGCCGCGATGCGAGGATCGCGCGTGAATCACTTCATGCACGAAGCGTAGCTTCTCCTTCGCCGGGGCGCACAGTACGAACGGATACAGGTCGGCCACGCCCATGGAGCGGCTGATCGCATTCAGGCCGATGCTCAGATGCACGAACAGGTCGAGAATCTCGTCGAAGGGCGTGTCCGCGGCGAGCACCGCATCCGGGTAGGGAGCCGGTGGAATCTGCCGACCCTGCACGACGAAGCCAAAGTCGTTGGCCGTGCCCAGCGTGTCGATCATGTGCAGATAGTGGGCGAAGGATTCGGCCCAGTCCTCCCAGGGATGGGAGCTCGCGTAGGGGCTGATGAACCGTTCGTTCCAGTCGCGTGGGGCGCCGCGCTTGTAGTAGCGCTGAAGCACCTTGGCGTAGTCCTGGCGCTCGTCCCCGAACAGGTCGCGATAGCGCGCATGCATGTCGGTACCGTCGACCAGCAGCGCCCAGTAGTAGTGACCGATCTCGTGCCGGAAGTGGCCGAGCAGCGTGCGATACCGTTCCTTCATCTGAACGCGCATGCGCTCGCGCGCCACGTGATCGGCTTCGGCCAGATTGATGGTGATCGTGCCGTTGGCATGACCGGTCCAGACCGCTTCGGCGTCTTCCACCGGGTGGACGAACTCGGTATCCGGATCACGGTCCGTCTCGAAACGGAACGCCAGCCCCCATTCCGGATCCTCCGCCTTGGTGCGCACCGGCAGACCCAGCTGGAGGATGGTGTAGAGCAAATGCCGCTTGGCCGACTCCAGGCGATAGACGTACAGCGACTGGCGCGGGTCGTTCAGATCCGGCGCATGCTCGGTCAGCCGGCAGGACAGGCAGTGCGGATTCGGGTCCTCCGCCGGCACCATCCAGTTGCAGATGTCGTACTTGCGATAGTTGCGGCAGCGGCGATACTGCCGGCCTTCCGGCGACTTCCAGCGTCCACCGCCAACGCTTTCCACCGCGGACATGCGACGTTCGTCCGGGAGAAACGCGAGTCTGCGCTCACACGCCTCGCAGCGCGTATTCTTGAAGAAGATGGTGTTACCGCAGACGCAGTGAAAGGTTTGCATGGGTGCAGATTGTGCATCATGTTGCCGGCGTGTAGATCATCATTCTTGTCGTCTTTCCCTCGATTGGATTGTCCATGAGCATCGTCGTCGCGCTGAACCATCGCACCACCTACCGCTACGATCGCCTGGTCAACCTGACCCCCCAGATCATCCGGCTGCGCCCCGCGCCGCATGCCCGCACCCCCGTCCAGAGCTACTCCCTCAAGGTTCGGCCCGAGCCGCACTTCCTGAACTGGCAGCAGGACCCGCACAACAACTGGCAGGCGCGGGTCGTGTTCCCGGACAAGGTCGATCATTTCGAGGTCGAGGTGGACCTGCTGGCCGATCTGGCCGTATTCAATCCCTTCGACTTCTTCATCGAGGACTGGGCCGAAGAGGTCCCGTTCGTCTATCCGGATGCGCTGGCCGAGGATCTCGGCCCCTACCTGGACACGCCGCTGCCTGCATCGCATCTGGGCCGCCGTTTCGCCGGGCTGCTCAATGCGATGGAACCGCGCAAACCCATGCGCACCGTCGATTTCCTGGTGATGCTGAACCAGCGCATCGCCGACGAGGTCGACTACGTGATCCGCATGGAGCCCGGCGTGCAGACGCCGGAGGAAACCCTGACCAAGGGCCGGGGCTCCTGCCGCGATTCCGCCTGGCTGCTGGCGCAGCTGCTGCGCCACATGGGCTACGCGACCCGGTTCTGCTCCGGCTACCTGATCCAGCTCAAGCCGGACGTGAAGTCGCTGGACGGTCCGAGCGGTACCGATGTCGACTTCACCGACCTGCATGCCTGGTGCGAGGTGTTCATCCCCGGCGCCGGCTGGGTCGGGCTGGATTCCACCTCCGGCCTGTTCTGCGGTGAGGGGCACATACCGCTGACCGCGACGCCCGAGCCATCGATGGCCGCGCCGGTGACCGGCGGTGTCGACCCCTGCGAGGTCACGTTCGAGCACGACATGTCGGTGCAGCGGATCATCGAAACGCCGCGAGTGACCAAGCCGTACACCGACGATCAGTGGTCGGCCATCGACGCCCTGGGTCAGTCCGTCGACGAGATCCTGTCGGAGAACGATGTGCGCCTGACCCAGGGCGGCGAGCCGACCTTCGTGTCCATCGACGACTTCGAATCCGCCGAATGGAACACCGCGGCGGTCGGCCCCACCAAGGAGGCCCGGGCCCGGCAACTGATCGGCCGGCTGGCCGAGCGCGTCGCGCCGGGCGGGCTGATGACCTTCGGCCAGGGCAAGTGGTACCCCGGCGAATCGCTGCCGCGCTGGGCCTACTCGCTGCATCTGCGCCGCGACGGCGAACCGATTCTGGAGCACGACCTGCCGGACACCCCGTCCGACAAGCCGCCGGAAGCGCTGGTCACCGATGCGCGGGCGCTAACCGAGCATCTGGCGGAACAGATCGGCCTGAAAACCGACTTCGTCCAACCCGTCTACGAGGATCCTTGGCACTACATCCGCAAGGAGCGCGGGCTGCCGGAGAACGTCGATCCGCTGGATTCCAAGCTGGACGACCTGGAGGAACGCACGCGGCTGGCCGCCGTGTTCGAGCGCGGCCTGAACACGCCGCGCGGCTTCGTGCTGCCGGTGCAGCGCCAGAACTCCAAGGCGGGCAAGCCGTGGATTTCCGAGCTGTGGAAGACCCGGACCAGGCATTTGTTCCTGCTGCCGGGGGATTCACCCATCGGTTTCCGCCTGCCGTTGCAATCGCTGCCCTGGGTGGAGGAAGGCGCCTATCCCCAAGTGATGCAGGACGACCCGACCGAGCCGAAGCCGCCGCTGGAACGCCCCCCCCAGATCATGCATCCCTCGCACCGCGCCACCCCGGTGGACGCCGCGCCGGCGCCGCAGCCGGCCGCCAGCGAGTTCGGACCGGTGCGCACCGCGCTGACCGTGGAACCGCGGGACGGACGGCTGCATGTGTTCATGCCGCCAACCCAGAACGCCCAGGACTACCTCGACCTGGTCGCGGCCATCGAGCAGGGCGCCCAAACACTGGGGGCCCCGGTGCGCATCGAGGGCTACCCGCCGCCATCCGATCCGCGACTGGACAAGCTATCCGTCACCCCCGACCCGGGCGTGATCGAGGTGAACGTGCAGCCGGTCGCGGACTGGGATGCGATGAAGGAGCAGACCTTCGGCCTCTACGAGGACGCACGCCAGTGCCGACTGGGCACGGAGAAATTCCTGATTGACGGCCGCGCCGTCGGCACCGGCGGCGGCAACCATGTCGTGCTCGGCGGGCCAACCACCAACGACAGCCCGTTCCTGCGCCGGCCGGACGTGCTCGGCAGCCTGATCCGCTACTGGCAGAACCATCCCAGCCTGTCGTACCTGTTCTCGGGCCTGTTCATCGGTCCGACCTCGCAGTCGCCCCGCGTGGACGAGGCCCGCGACGATGCGCTGTACGAACTGGGCATCGCGCTGTCGGAACTGCCGCGCAAGGGCCAGGATGCCCCGCCGTGGCTGGTCGATCGCATCCTCCGCCACCTGCTCACCGACCTGACCGGCAACACCCACCGCAGCGAGATCTGCATCGACAAGCTCTACTCGCCGGATTCGCCAACCGGGCGCCTCGGACTGATCGAATTCCGCGGTTTCGAGATGCCGCCGCATGCGCAGATGAGCCTGGTGCAGCAACTGCTGCTGCGTTCGCTGGTCGCGTGGTTCTGGGAGACGCCCTACGAGGCGCCGCTGAACCGCTTCGGCCGGACACTGCACGACCGCTTCCTGCTCCCGGAATTCTGCTGGCAGGATTTTCTGGACGTGATCGCCGACCTGGACGCCGCAGGGTTCGCATTCCGGCCCGACTGGTTCGCGCCGCATTTCGAGTTCCGCTTCCCCGCCCACGGCACGGTGACCTATCGGGGCATCACCCTGGAGCTGCGCCACGCACTGGAGCCCTGGATCACGCTGGGCGAGGAACCCGGCGCCGGGGGCACCGCGCGCTACGTGGATTCCTCCACCGAACGCGTCCAGATCAAGGTCAACGGTCTCACCGGCGACCGCTTCGCCATCGCCTGCAACGGCCGGCAGGTCCGGCTGACGCCGACCGGTCGCACCGGCGAATCGGTAGCGGGCGTGCGCTTCCGTGCCTGGAAGCCGTGGTCCGCCCTGCACCCGACGCTGGGCGCGGACACCCCGCTGATCTTTGATCTCGTCGATACCTGGAACAACCGATCGCTGGGCGGGCTGACCTACCATGTCGCCCACCCCGCCGGGCGCAGCTACGACACCTTCCCGGTCAACGCCTACGAGGCGGAATCACGCCGACTGTCCCGCTTCGAGACGGTAGGCCACACCCCCGGTCCGTTCCGGTTCACGCCGGCTGGCGAGAATCCGGATTTTCCGACCACCCTGGACCTGCGCCGGTCATGACCGCGCCTCGGACGCGAAGCGCCGCAACATCACCGGCAACAGGGTCAGATCGGTGATCAGCGCGACCAGCATCGCCAGCGCGGACAGCAACCCGAACAGCACGCTGGGCACGAAATCGGAGAAGCCCAGCAACGCGAAGCCGCAGACGATGATCAGCGTCGTATAAAGCAGAGCGGCGCCGATGCTGCGATGCGAGGCCCGCACCGCCGCTACCGCATCGCCGCCGCCGCGCCGCTCTTCCAGGAAGCGGTGGACGTAGTGGATGGTGTCATCCACCGCGATACCCATGGCCACCGCCGCGATGGTGATGGTCATGAAGTCCAGCGAAATGCCGGCCCAGCCCATCACGCCCAGGACGACGAAGGCCGACAGCACGTTGGGAATCACCGCGATGACGGCGATGCGCAACGAACGGAAGATCAGCGCGAAGGCCAGCGCCAGCGCGACAAACACCACGCCCAGGGTCATCGCCTGCGAGCTGAACAGCCGTTCCAGCAGATCCTGGTAGAGCACGAACAGCCCGGTGATCAGATAGTCATCCGGCGTCAGCCCCTGGTCCTCGAAGCCCTGACGCAGGGATTGCAGCAGGTCGCCGCGATCCAGACCCTCGGTGGTGTCGACGATGCGCGCCGACAGCCGCAGATGCCCGGCGGATTCCGAAAAGTAGCTGCGCACCAGGTTCTTGCGCATCGACTCGTCCAGCATCCAGTAGACCGCCGTCAGTTCGGTTTCGGTCAACGGACGATCGCCGTTGAGCGCGCGCGCCAGCTCGGTGAAGTTGACCAGCGACAGCACGGTGCCCATCGCCGGCTGCTCATCCATCACCGCCTGCATCCGTTGCAGCATCTGCACCGTCTCGGCGCGGATCACCAGATTGCCACCGTCCGGTCCACCGCCAGGCATGTGGTAGATCACGTCCAGCGGCGTGGACCCGCCGAACTCGCGGTCGATGAACGTCAGTTCCTCGTGAATGCGCGTGGACTCGTCGAAGTAGTCGATGAAGCTGTTCTCCACGTCCAGCAGCAGGGTGCCCGCCACCGCCAGCACGAAGGTCGCGATCGCCGCCATCATCACCAGCGCGCCGCGTCGGATCGACAATCCGGACAGGCCATTCACCGTGCCGCGCACCCAGCGATCGTCACCCGAACCGCTGACCCTCCGCAGCATCAGCATCGTCGCCGGGAACAGGATCAGGCTGGTCAGGATCGACACCGCCATCGCCAGAATCATCATCAGCCCGAAGGCGCGAACGGGCTCGATGTCGGTGAGGATCAGCGACGCGAAGCCCACCGACGTCGTCAGCCCGGCGTACAGGCACGGGCCCAGCTTGCGTCGCAGGGTCCGCGTCACCAGCGCCCGCTGATCGGCGCCCGCATCCGCCTCGGCCTCCTCGCGGTACTGCACGATCAGATGCACCACGACAGCCAGCGTGAGCACCAGCTGCAAGGCGATGAAATTGGCCGAAATCACCGTCGCCTTGAGACCCAGCAGGCCAAACAGGCCCAGCGTCATGATCACGCTGACGCCGCAGCAGACCAGTGGCAGCAGCACCCAGCGGATCCGGCGGAAGACCAGCAGCAGCACCAGGCTGATCATTCCGAGCACGGCAAGCCCGAACACGCGCAGGTCGTTGCGCACCATGCGGATCAGATCGACACCCAGTACCTCCGCGCCGCCCAGATAGAGATTGGCGCTGTCACGGTAGCGGTCGGCAATCTCGCGCATCGCGGCGATGTCTTCCGACCGCGCTCGCCGCTGCGCCTTCTCCAGGGGACTGGCCTGCTCGCGCAGCCGCTCCAGTCGCGTCAGTTGCTCGTCGGTCAGCCGGCCTTCCAGCCGGCCCGACTGGATGTCGATGATCCGTCGTTGCAACTCGTCCAGTTCGGGGTCGCTGCGGAACATGACCTGCAGGGCGGTGGCGGTCATCGCCTCGTTCACCAGCAGTCCGTCGTAAATCGGATGGCCATCCAGAATCTTCCGCAGCTCCCGAGGCCCGGGCGACAGGTTGTCCAGCAGCCAGGCGTCGGGATCGACATCCGATGACAGCCGCACCGACGCGTCCGCGGGAATCAGCGGCACGTTGATCAGCGAGCGGACCGATTCCACCGTCTCCAGCCGGCCGATCTCGCGCGTCAGCGCGCGCAGGTCATCGATCGACTGCGCACCGAACAGGTCGTGCCCCGCCGGCTCGTAGGCGACGAGCACGAACGCCTCGGACGCGAAGCGCTGCTGGACCAGACGCGCCTGGATGTAGTCGCGATTGCCCTCCGAAATCAGCGTCTCGGCGGAGGCATTGATCTCGAACCGGGGCGCATAGACGGCCAGACCTGCCGCCACGATCGCGAACAGAGCGAGCACCCAGCGATTGTGGCGAACCAGCCGTTCCGCCCAGCTCATTCACGCGCCTCGTCGGGCAGATTCGGCGACTTGCGCGGATAGTCCTCGTCGCGCTGCACGCCCTGCATGTACAGGTTGCGCATGAAGATGTACGGGTCCTCGGCCTCCTTCTGCAGCTTCTTGTACTGCTGGGCGCTGGGCCCGTATTCCTGGAACAGGTCGAAGCCGTTGATCAGCGTCGCTTCCGGCTGGTCCACCAGATACGGAATCGGATTGAGGAAATAGTCGACGATCAAACCCGAACCGCGTCGCAGGTCCGCCGGTCCGTAGAACGGAATGACGATGAACGTGCCCTGCCCGGCCCCGTAGCCATCCAGCGTGTCGACAAAGCCGGTGTCCTCCTGCTTCAGCCCCAGCCAGGCCTCGGCGGGATCGAACAGGCCCGCCAGCCCCACGGTGGAATTGACCAGGAATCGGGTGGTATCGATGCCGGCGGCCCGAAACCGCCCCTGCAACAGGAAATTGACGGTGCGGATCGGCATCTTGATGTTGTCGAACGCGTTGCCGATGCCCGTACGCACCGGCCGCGGGACGACGAACTCGTAGCCCTTGGACAACGGCGCGAACACGTAGCGAAAGGTCACGTCGTTGAACGCGAAGATGGCGCGGTTGACGCGGATCAGCGGATCGGGCGGCGGCTCGTAGGCCACCACGGTGGGCTCGATATCCTTGGCGGTGGCCGGCGGTGCCTGTTGCGCCGAGGGTTCGGCGGTCGCGTCCGCCTCGGGTTCGACGGGCCGCGAGGCGCAACCGGCCAGCACGACCAGCAGCACCAGTAGCAGGCCTCTCAACAGGCCCGCGGTCAGACTGTCCGACGACTCAGGCCTCGCGAACTCGGCCAGCATCGCATCTCCTTGGCATCAGGGACACCGCATCCTGCGACGTCTGTTCCGCCCCCGCATTCACAGACCCCAGACGGGCGCCCGGGTTCACAACCAGTCGGTGAGCAGGATGCCAATGCTGATCCGGTTGTGGTGATCCTGGTAGTCGATCAGGCTCTCGGCGTAGCCGGTGAACAGCTGCACATAGCCCCTGGCGCGGCCGGTGAACGGAAAACTCCAGCCCAGTTCCAGACTGCCGCGATTGTCGGCCCTGGCGTTGTTTCGCCAGACCGCCGAATAGGTGTCGTTGTCGTTGCGCCAGGCGACGACCATCTCAAACTGCCCGGCGTAACGCTCGATGTTCGGGTTGTCGTCGCCACGCGGATCGTCCGGCGTTTTCTTCTCCCGGTCCGGGATGCGAATCCATGGCCGGAACGCCACAATCATGTCCTCGACTTCCCAGATGAAGGTCGAATAGATGCGGTTCCAGCTCCGCGACTCCGGCAAATCGCGACCATTGGACTGGTGATTGATGCCGACCTGGATCTGATTCAGGTGACCAAACAGGGACCAGTCCACATCGAAACTGAGAAAGGCCTCCGGTTCGTGGTTGGTTTCACGAAACGGTCGCGACTGCGAGGCGTCGTAGGCCTGCCAGAACGACAGCCCGGTATAGGCAATCGACAGGTCGGCGCCACTGCCAAGCACATCCCGCAGGACGGGAATCCGGAAGCTCAACTGGAATTTCACCTCCAACCGCTCGGAAATCCCGTTGCCGTTGGTGCTCGCCAGGTTGGGGCTGTCCTGATACGCCAGCGGCAGCACGTAGTTCGGCCGATACGGCGTGAGCACGAAGGGGTTGAGCTGCGTCACTTCCTCGAACCGCAACCGCCGCTCCAGCGCCGTCCCGTTGCGATCCTGCTCCGCATCGGCGGCCTGTTGCGCCGACAGCCCGCTGCGCAACTGGTCCTCGCAGACCTGGCGCAAGGTTCCCACCTCGACCTCGGGCGGCGCGGTCGCGACCAGTTCGCGCGCGCAGGCCTCGATGTCATCGGGATCGACGACCTCGGCTTCCAAACCCTGCGCCCATGCCGCCGGCGCCACGCAAAGACACAGGAAGGCGATTCCCGCCCTGGACATCATCGTCTTGACACCCCTTCAGTCGCGAATGGTGATGCGTGGCCACCGGAATCGCGTCCCCGCTACGGCTTCTCGCATCCGTTCAAGTTGCACGCGATTGTGCGAAGCAATCCGCGTTCCCTAAACTTCCGGGCATCTTAACGACATGGACGAATCGCGCATGGAATTCACGAAGGAGATGTTGAACGACCCGCAAGCGTTGCTGCTGCTGGGCATTCCGATCGCCAAGGGCCTCATATCGGCCATCGCCATCTTCTTCATCGGGCGTTGGGTCGCGCAGCTCGTGGTCAAGCTCGCCAGAAAGGCGATGACGCGCGCCAAGCTGGACGAAACACTGATCACCTTCCTGGGCAACGTGTCCTACGGCCTGTTGCTGGCGATCATCATCATCTCCGCGCTGGGACAGCTGGGCGTGGACACCACCTCCGCCGCCGCCCTGCTCGGTGGCGCCGCGCTGGCCATTGGCCTCGCGTTGCAGAATCAACTGTCCTCGTTCGCCGCCGGCGTGATGCTGATCCTGTTCCGCCCCTTCGCCAAGGGCAACGTCGTCGACATCGGCGGGCAGATGGGCATCGTCGAGGAAATCAAGATCACCTCGACCATCCTCAAGACCTTCGACAACCAGCTCGTCTGGCTGCCGAACGCCAGCGTCTGGGGCAACAAGATCACCAACTTCAGCGCCCTGCCCACCCGCCGCGTGGACCTGGCAATCGGGATCGGCTACGGATCGGACCTGAAGAAGGCCAAGGACCTGCTGGTGGACATGCTCAAGGAGGAACCGCGCATCCTCGACGATCCCGCCCCCAGCGTCGTCGTCACCAACCTGGGCGACAACTCGGTCGATTTCGCCGTGCGCGGCTGGGCGGCCTCGGCCGACTGGTGGGCGACCCGCTGCGACCTGATCGAGCGGATCAAGCTGACCTTCGACGAGAACGACATCGAGATTCCGTTCCCGCAGCGGACGGTGCATCTGGTCAGTGAAGCACCTGCACCGGATTCCTCAGCGGCATAACCTTTCGCCCTGCCGGGCGGGTCGCTCAGTCCCGCCCGGTCAGGTGCGCGCCCAGGCGTAGCCGCAGCGCGTTCAGCTTGATGAACCCGGCCGCGTCGGCCTGCGAGTAGGCGCCGGCATCGTCCTCGAAGGTGGCGATGCGCGGATCGAACAGGCTGTCGGATTCGGAGCGGCGCCCCAGCACCTCGACGTTGCCCTTGTACAGCCGCAGCCGCACTTCGCCGTTGACCGGGCGCTGGCTGTCGTCGATGACCTTTTGCAGCAGCTTGCGCTCCGGCGCGAACCAGTAGCCGTTGTAGATCAGCTTGGCGTAGCGCGGCATCAGTTCGTCCTTCAGATGCGCGACTTCGCGGTCCAGGGTGATCGACTCGATGGCGCGGTGCGCCTTGAGCAGGATGGTGCCGCCGGGCGTCTCGTAGCAGCCGCGTGACTTGATGCCGACATAGCGGTTCTCGACGATGTCGATCCGGCCGACGCCATGTTCGCCGCCCACCGCGTTGAGCTTGGCCAGCACCTGGTAGGGCGTCATCGCCTCGCCGTCGATCGCCACGACATCGCCGTGGGCGAAGGTCAGCGTCAGTACCAGCGGCGTGTCGGTGGCCTCGCGTGGGTCCTTGGTCCAGCGCCACATGGCGGGTTCCGGCTCGACCCAGGGATCCTCCAGCTCGCCGCCCTCGTAGGAGATGTGCAGCGCGTTGGCGTCCATGGAGTACGGCGATCCGCCGTCCTTCTTGCGCGCGATGGGAATGCCGTGGCTTTCCGCGTAGGCGATCAGCTTTTCCCGGGAATTCAGGTCCCAGAACCGCCACGGAGCGATGACCTGGATGTCCGGCTTGAGCGCATAGGCACCCAGTTCGAACCGCACCTGATCGTTGCCCTTGCCGGTCGCGCCATGGGCGATGGCATCGCCGCCGGTCTGCTCGGCGATCTCGACCAGGCGGCGCGCGATCAGCGGCCGCGCAATCGACGTGCCCAGCAGGTATTCGCCCTCATAGATCGCGTTCGCCCGGAACATCGGGAACACGTAGTCGCGCACGAAGGTCTCGCGCAGATCCTCGATGAAGATTTCCTCGACACCCAGCGCCTCGGCCTTCGGTCGCACCGATTCCACCTCCTCGCCCTGGCCGAGGTCGGCCGTGAACGTCACGACGGGGCACTGGTAACGGTCCTGCAGCCATTTGAGGATCACCGAGGTGTCCAGGCCGCCAGAATAGGCGAGAACGATCTTGCTGGGTTGACTCATGGTCCGTGCTCGATAGCTGCGACCCCGGAGGGCCGGTCGTTTGGGAAACGCGGGGGCGCGTGAGTATAGCCTGATAGACTGCCGATTCCTTCGCCGCCCCACCCGGTCCCAACGTGTCCGAGAACCCGGCCGCCAACCCGGCCATCGCAAAACGCTTCCGTGGATTCCTTCCCGTGGTCGTCGATGTGGAAACCGGCGGTTTCAACGCCGCGACCGACGCCCTGCTGGAAATCGCCGTGGTGCTGGTACGAATGGACGAGACCGGACGCCTGTACCGCCATGAAACGGCGGCCTACCACGTCAAGCCCTTCGAGGGTGCCAACATGGAACCGGCCTCGCTGGAGGTCAACGGCATCGATCCGCATCACCCGCTGCGGCCGGCGGTGAGCGAACAGGATGCCCTGTCCCGGCTGTTCAAGGAGATTCGGGCGGAGATCCGGGCAACCGGCTGCACCAAGGCCATCCTGGTGGGCCACAACGCGCATTTCGACCTCGGCTTCCTGAACGCCGCGATCACCCGCACCGGGATCAAGCGCAATCCGTTTCATCCCTTCTCGGCCTTCGACACCGCCACGCTGGGTGGCGTCGCCTACGGGCAGACCGTGCTCAAGCGCGCATTGCTGGCGGCGGGGCTCGATTACGACGATGCCTCGGCGCATTCCGCGCGCTACGACACCGAGCAAACCGCCGATCTGTTCTGCCAGATCGTCAACCAGTTTCAGCCGATTTTCGACGGCGCGGTCGGTGCCGTAACCGGGGCCGCGGAGTCCCCGGATCTGTCATAGAAGCTTCACGATGCGTTAATGTCGCGACAATAGACCGGTCCTAGACTTCGACCATTCGATCTGCCGGCAGGTGAAGCATGGCTGTTACTTCGCGAGAGACGCGCCCACAAGTCGAACCCGCATCCAGGTTCGTGCACGAATTCGCCGTCAATGACGCCGATGTGAAAGCCTGCCAGCAGCTGCGCTACCGGATCTTCGCCGAGGAGATGGGCGCCCAGATCGACGGCGGCCCGGACAAGCTCGATGTCGACCGTTTCGATGCGCACTGTCATCACCTGATCGTCCGCGACACGCTGAACGGTCGCATCATCGCCTGCACCCGCCTGCTGACCTGCGAGGCGGCGGCGCGAACCGGTGGCTTCTATTCCTCCGGCGAATTCGAGATGGACATGATCGCCGCCCTGCCGGACCGCAAGGTGGAGGTCGGCCGGACCTGCGTGGACGCCGAATTCCGCTCCGGCGCCATCATCTCCAAGCTGTGGCAGGGGCTGACGGTGTTCATCACCCAGCACAACTACCGCTACCTGTTCGGCTGCGCGAGCATCGGCCTGGAGGATGGCGGCGATCAGGCCAGCGCCATCCTCGACAAGATCGAACGTCGCTACATGGCGCCCGAAGCCATCCA
>NZ_CAXFCL010000131.1:0-10784 GCF_964000955.1 uncultured Abyssibacter sp. | reverse complement strand
TGCCTATTCCGACGAGATTCTCCACCGGGCACGGATGTCGCCGTTCCGGATGACGGACCAGCTTACCGATGACGAGTTGCGTGTGTTGCACGCCGCGATCCACGCGGTGCTCACCGAATGGACCAACCGTTTGCGTGAGGAAGCGGAGGCGAGCGGTGGCTGGCCGAAGAAGGTCACGGCGTTTCGACCGGAGATGGCCGTGCACGGACGCTACAGCAAGCCCTGTCCGGACTGCGGTTCGCCGGTGCAGCGCATCGTCTACGCTGATCGCGAGGCGAACTATTGCGCACGATGCCAGACCGATGGACGGTTATTGGCGGACAGATCGCTGTCCCGGCTGCTGAAGGACAGCTGGCCGAAAAACCTGGATGATTTGTAACTACGGCGGACGGTGTCGAGGCTGCGGCTAACGACAGCCGTTCTGCCAACTTAACTATCAGTACCAACGGGTGGAGTGGCCGCCCTGGAACGAGTGATGTCAGTCAGGCGGGTTATTTTCACGCTTTTCGTGTGGGTCGGGGCGGCCGCAATGCACGCCTGCGGAGGCGGCGGGTCAGACGGCTCATCCCAACCGCGCGACCCAGTGGTCAGCGTGGGTGAGACCAGTGTGCGGGTCGAAAGGGAATCGACGTGGACATATCCGGTTACCGAGACCATCGGTATCACGGTTTCGAACGTGCCCGAGAGCGGGCTTTATGTGGCGTCCACCGAGCCACCGGACATGCTGCAGGACGTGTCAATCACAGCCCGGACGCAGACGACGGGTGACCTTAGTTTCCAATTTGTACCACCTTCGGAGATCGGTCCGGGGATTCATACGGGCGCCATGGCGTTTGCATTCTGCATCGACAGCGCTTGCGAGATGCCGATCGAAGGCAGTCCGTTCGAGATTTCTCTGACCTATGTTGTTAACGCACCGGTCGAGCCGTTCTATCCCGAGCAAGAGCAAGCTCCGGTTCCACCGCCACAGATGAAGCTCGAACCACTGGGTGTCTTTCCTCATGATGTTGTTGATGCGCGCTATTCTGATGCGTTGAACGGGCTTGTGATCGTTGGAAACCAGCCTGGGCCCGGTCTTTACCTGTACAGCCCGGCGATGGAATTGCTGGCTTCGCTCGAACTCGGCGCACCCGTTGATGAGTTGGAACTTACGCCAGATCAGACTCGGGCTGTGGTGCGAACCGACCGGAGCTTTACGCTGGTTCAGCTTGCCAACGACAGTGGTGAGCCGGATCTGCGAGTGCTCGCAAGTCGCCAGATCGGGTCTGCATCAGTCGTGTTCGACGCGGTCATTGACGACGATGCCGTCATCTATGCGGTCGGCGATATCGAGGATGGTGGCGCGCGACTGTTCCGGTTGCCGCTGCGTTCACTTGGGCTGCAGAGCGTAGAGGTCAGCTTCCATCTCGAGAGCGTGACGTTAGACAGCCGTGTCAACCGATTGATTCTCTCCCCGACCTCTACGTCTGGCGTGACCGGTCGGTTGATTTTTGACATATCAGACGGCCAGATGGCGTTGTTGCGAGAGACCGTTTCCGATTTCTTTGGCCTGTGCGGGCCGCTTTATCCAATCGAGGGTCGGCTTGCGCTCGCCGCGTTCTGTGGCGCGACAGCGATCTACTCCGATGACCCTTACGATGCCCTGATCTACGATGGCACGCTGCGAAACCCTGTCTATCGAGAACCACTCGTGCTTGGTGCGCAATGGGTGTCACTCAGTCAGTCGGGTGCAGGTGAGCCCATCGTTGCAGTTCAGCAGCATCTCGGCGTGGGGTGTGCAAGCCAGGACAACACGAACTGCGCAAGCTATTTGACGGTCATGGATGCTGATCACCTCGGGTTGATCCAGGATTTCCGAATCCCTGATCGGCAAGTCGATGGGCAGCCGCAACCTCAGCGTGCGTTGAAGGTCTTTCACACGGCGGATGGTTCCGGCGGTTTGTTGCTGTCACGTCTGCTCGGTGACGTGGACGAGACAACGGCCTTCGCGCTCGGTGCGTTTTCCTTGGGTGGTCTGACACCAAATCCGCCGTTTGAACCGGACCCTGGCACCTACCACGAGCCCGTCTATTCCGACACATACGCGCCGCTGCCGGTCACTGATCGCCGGTTCATGTCCCACAATGTTGTTTCCGGTGCGCAAAGTCGTGCGCTCGAACTCGTATTGCTGGCGTCGGATTTTCCGGCGAACGCGTTGCATGTTTACTCGCGTGATCTGGCCCAGCACTGGACAGTGTCGCTGGTCAAGCAGCCGATTTCGCTGGAAGTTTCAGAGGATGGCCTGACGGCGATTGTCGGACACGATGCGCGTCTTTCGGTCATCGATCTGAGTCAGATCATCACGGCACAGGGTAGTGGGGCTTCCGTTGTAGCGGTGTCCACCGACGCGTTCAACTTCGGCGTAGATAACTCGGGCCGAGCATTTGTTGTGGCTGAGGTGGACGGGGTGTCCAGTCTGCGTGCCATCGATCTGGTCACCGGGAATCAGGCCGCTGCCCCGCAAGCGTTTGCCGAAGACGGTCCGATAGTCGTGGATGACATGCAGGCGGCTGTCTACCTCGCGAATCAGCATTGGGTCTACAAGTTCGACGTGAGCGGCAGTGTGCCGGGGGCGGCTTCCACCACAAACTTGACGTCATCGACGGAGGGTGCGCGCCTCATCCGCTTGTTCGAGCTGGACGATGGCCAAGTCATGGACGCCGGCGGTTCACTTTACTCGACTTCCTCCGATCCGGCCGAGGACATGGCTCGTGTCTTACGGCTTGATCTCGGGCGTCAGGACGGTCTTGAGTTTCAGGTCTACTCGGTGGATCGTGAGGCGCCCCAAGGGGATCTGGTGGTGATGACGCAGTTGGGCTTTGAGTGTCGAGGGCAAATCGGTCCCCGGGGGTGTTCGAGTCGTGTCATCCGGTATGACGGCGCGACGCTTGAGCAGAAGCAGGCGTGGGTCGTGAATCCGGTTGTGATCGACGGCAAGCCATTTACGCAGGTGCCAATGGCGGTGTTCCTGGACGAGTCTCGCGAGGACCTGCTGCTGGTGTCACGCCTCCATGGGAACCGGCCGCCAGACGGGCGTTACCTGTTTTCAGAGGTGACGATATCCGAGACCGACGTGGACCCCGAGTACCTGAAAACAGCTGGGACTTGGCGGTTGCAGGGCTTCTGGCGTGCCGCTGACGGCGCGGTCAATTCTTGGAACTGGGCACCGTGATGTTCAGTTCCAGAATCTCTGTGTCGCCATCGCGCTCGACCTCGATGTTCACCGCGTCCTCGCCGACGGCGACGTACTTGCGGATCACTTCCAGCAGTTCTTTCTGCAGCTTGGGCAGGTAGTCCGGTGCATGCAGCGCGCCGGCGCGCTGATGGGCGACGATGACCTGCAGGCGTTCCTTGGCGAGCTGCGCCGTGCTCGGCTTGTTGGCGCGAAAGATGTCCATCCAGGCCATGATCAACCCCCGAATAGCCGGTTGAGGAAGCCCTTGGAACTGGGGTCGAGGAAGCGGTGAGCGCGCTCTTCGCCCAGGAAGCGCGCCACCATGTCCTTGTAGGCTTCGGCGGCCTGCACGTCCGGCAGGGAGATCACCGGCGAGCCCTGGTTCGAGGCGTTCAGCACGTCCTTGGATTCCGGGATCACGCCCAGCAGCGGAATGGCGAGGATGTCCTTGACGTCCTCCACCGATAGCATCTCGCCGCGCGCGACACGGTTGGCGTCGTAGCGGGTGATGACCAGATGCTCACGGACCGATTCGCCGGATTTCGCGCGCGCCGTCTTGCTCGACAGGATGCCGAGCACGCGGTCGGAGTCGCGCACCGAGGAGACCTCCGGGTTGGTCACGATCAGCGCCTCGTCGGCGAAATGCATTGCCAGCAACGCGCCTTTCTCGATGCCGGCGGGCGAGTCGCAGACGATGTACTCGAAGTCCTTGGACAGCTCGTCGATGACCCGGGCGACGCCGGCTTCGGTCAGCGCGTCCTTGTCGCGGGTCTGGGAGGCCGCGAGGATGTAAAGATTCTCGACGCGCTTGTCCTTGATCAGCGCCTGCTTGAGCGTGGCTTCACCGGCGATGACGTTGATGAAGTCGAACACCACCCGGCGTTCCACGCCCATGATCAGGTCGAGGTTGCGCAGCCCCACGTCGAAGTCGATGACCACGGTCTTGTGGCCGGCCTGAGCCAGGCCGGTGGCGAATGAGGCGCTGGTGGTCGTCTTGCCGACGCCGCCCTTGCCGGAGGTCACTACGATGATCTTGGCCACAATTCCCTCGCCTGCTCGATCACAAGTTTTCGATCGTCAATGTGTCTTCGACCAGCCGCACCATGGAGGGCCGGTCACGATGTTCGGATGCGATGTCCTCGGCGACCAGATAGTTCCCGGCCACCGCCACCAATTCCGCTTCCAAGGACTGGCAGAAAATTCTCGCGCTCTCGTCGCCGCGACAGCCGGCCAACGCCCTTCCGCGCAACGGCCCATAGACGTGGATGCTGCCATCGGCCAGTACCTCCGCGCCTGCGCTCACCGGCGCGTGAATCACCAGGTCGGTGCCGCGGGCGTAGAGCTGCTGACCCGAACGGACCGGCTGATCGACGATACGCGCCGCCGGCCGTTCGTCGGAGCGGGGGCGCGCGGTCTGTGTATCCAGCGCGCCCTGCTGGAGCACGCCCAGCCCGCTGGCGCGCGCCGTTGCGGCCGTCGCCTCGTCGGCGTCGACCACGGCCACCGGCATCAAGCCCTGCGCACGCGCGATATCCGCCACACGAGCGATGTCGACAGCGTGCCGGTTCAGGTCGATCAGCACCGGCAGGCCGTTGAACAGCTTGGGTGCGCGCGCGACTTCGGTCTCGATACCCGCGGTCACGCGCTCGGTATCCGATGAATTCAGCCGCAGGACGGTCAGACTCATGACCCGACCCTTGAAGATGACGTCGTTCTGGCTCACGAGCGCTGCGTGGCGGGGCCCGTGCGGGGGTAAACCCCGGAGCCTGTATGGATGTTGCGGTGCGAGAACACGCGAAAAGTCTAAGGGATGCTGGCAGCCGCCACCAGAGGGTCCGTCACCCGCGGAATTCGTGAAGCGAGGTGAAGTCGAAGTAAACTGATCGTGCTCGTTCCCTCGCCCACAGAAAGAATCAGCCCATGCGCCAGACCGTTAGTGCGGTACCGACCGTCCTGTTCTTCCTGATTGCCGGTGCGCTGGCGTCCGGGTGCGCCCCGCAAATCTATTCCTTTGCGGACCCGGAATTCGGCCGCGACCGGCTGTTCGAGGCCCCGAACGTTCTGCCGCCGGCGATCGGCGTGAGCGTCGAGTACGAGGTCAACGGCCGTCCGCACCAGGGTGAATCCCAGGCCTCGCGTGACTATGTCGCCTACATTCTGGGCAAGTCCCGGCTGACCCAGATCATCCGGCAGGAGGCGGAAACGCCCAACACCCCCATGCTGGTCATGAAGATCAGTCACACCTTCGACGCCGGGCAAGCGCGCAAGGCCGGCATGGTTTCGGGCGTGACCTTCGGCGGCAGTGAAGGCGAGATGCGTGACGAGTACAACATCCAGGTCTCGCTCAAGAATCCCAAGAAGGCGCCGCCGCCCGACGTGCTGTACGACAGTGGCGAACTGGGCGTTTATCACCATGCGGTCGTCACCCGAACGGGAGGCAGCGCGAATGGCCTGCTGCCCTCCGACTATCCCGGTGCTTACAAGCGTGTGCTGGAAACCGTGCTGACGCGCTTTCTGAAGGACCTGGGAACCGCCGAGAGAGACGCGCATTCGATCATTTTCGTACCGGACGCGCGCTCGGACGAGTAGCGATACATCGCAAGACCGGGGGGATTCATGCCGGCGATGTCGGCGCTGACAGGAGTCGGTTCATGAACACACCTCCATCCACACACGAGCAGGTCGTCGGCGGTCTGGCGCGATGCCTCGTCATCCTGGCGACGTCGGTGCTCGGTGCCTGCCTGACCTTCGATTCCTATCTCGACCCGGCCTATACCCGCTATTCCCTGGAAGGACAGGCGCCGGGCGTTTTGCCGGAACGCATCGGTCTGCGGGTTCGCTACCAGGCGAACGATGTCGAGGACCCGGTGCGGTCGGGCGTAGGTTACGAGCGGATCCGGTCGCTGATCGAGCGGTCGGGCGTATCCAGCGTTATTTCCCCGGATGCCCTGACTGTGTCGGACCCCGTGCTGGTGGTCGACATCGATCATCGCTTTGATGCGGAGCGGTCGTTTCGTGCCGGAATGGTGACGGGCATGGCCATGGGATCCACGCGGGTAAAGAACTCCGTCCGCGACGAGTTCAGCGTGGCGTTGAAGCTGATCGGCGGCGATCAGCCGGACGTGGTGACCCAGGGCCTGTATGAGCATGCGATCGTCACCACGATGACCGGCGGCCCACCCGGCATCGAACTGATCGAATACGAAGCGGCGTTTGATCGTGTCATGGATGATGCGCTGGCCAGGTTCGTGCATGACCGGCGCGTGGCCGAGACGCGACCGACGCCCGTGATCGTGTTGCCGGAGCCGCCTGACCTGTCCGAGGACGAGGAGGGCAATCGCCCGGCGATGCGATGATCCACGATGCCTTCACGGGCGGACATGACCGGGACTTGCAGGAGCGGCGCACTCCATGGGAGCCTCCACGCATGAGCACACGATCCCTCGTTACCACTGGGTGGGGTGGCGTTGAACTGGTCTGACTACGACCCCAACGGGTTCTTCGATGAATTGTTCGAGGCGCGCGGCAAACCCCGGCCCTCGGCGCGCACGCTGATCGACTACCTGGCCGGCATGAGCCGCGAGGAGTTGGCCGACCGTCGCATTGCAGCGGACCTGGCGATCAAGTCCATGGGCATCACGTTCACCGTGTACTCCCAGGGCAACATGCTCGACCGAACCTGGCCGTTCGACATCCTGCCCCGGATCATCGACAGCCGGGAGTGGGCGCGCACCGAGGCCGGTCTCAAACAGCGCGTGCAGGCGCTGAACCTGTTCATCCAGGACATCTACACCGACCAGAAGATCATCAAGGACGGCGTGTTCCCGCGCGAATTGCTGGAGCAGTCGGTGAACTACCGTCCGCAGTGCGAGGGCATGCGTCCCAAGCACGGCGTTTGGGCGCATATCTGCGGCTCGGATCTTGTACGCGACGGCGACGGCACGCTTTACGTGCTGGAAGATAATCTTCGCGTGCCATCCGGCGTGTCGTACATGGTGGAAAACCGCCTGGTGACCAAGCGTGTCTTCCCCGAGCTGTTTGCTCACAGCAGCATCCTGCCGGTCGACGAATACCCGGCCGAGCTCTACGAAATGCTCGCCAGCCTGTCGCCGCGAGGTGGCGACGAACCGTTGATTGTGCTGCTCACGCCAGGGGTCTACAACTCGGCGTATTTCGAGCATGCCTACCTGGCGCAGCAGATGGGTATCGAGCTGGTCGAGGGGCCGGATCTCGTGGTTGGCGACGACGATTGCGTGTATCTGCGCAGCGTGGAAGGCCTGACCCGCGTCGACGTGATCTATCGCCGCGTGGATGATCTCTTCATCGACCCGGAAGCTTTCAACCCGGAGTCCATGCTGGGTGTGCGCGGACTGATGCGGGCCTGGCTCAAGGGCAATGTCGGGCTGGCCAACGCCCCCGGCTGCGGCATGGCGGACGACAAGGTCGTCTATGCCTACGTGCCCGAGATCATCAAGTACTACCTCGACCAGGACGCGATCATCCCGAACGTGCCGTCGTTCCTGTGCCACCGCCAGAAAGATCTGGATCACGTGCTGGCCAATCTGGACAAGCTGGTCGTGAAACCGGCCAACGAATCCGGCGGCTACGGCATGCTCATCGGGCCGCGCTCCAACGAGTCGGAGCGCAAGGCCTTCGCCGAGCAGATTCGCAAGAACCCGCGCAACTACATGGCGCAGCCGACGTTGAATCTGTCGGTTTGCCCGACCATTTGCGACCAGTCGTCCATCGAACCCAGACATCTGGATCTCCGGCCCTTCATTCTGTCCGGCGAGTCGCAGTACGTGACCATGGGGGGGCTGACGCGCGTGGCGATGGTCAAGGGCTCACTGGTGGTCAACAGTTCGCAGGGCGGGGGCAGCAAGGACACCTGGATCGTGGAAGTGGACGAATGACACGAGGTGCGCGCTGATGCTGTCCCGCATGGCCGACAACCTGTTCTGGTTCGGGCGCTACGTGCAGCGCGCCGAGAACACCGCGCGACTGGCCAGCGTGCATGCCAACCTGATTCTCGACATGCCGCGTCGCGCGGTCGTCGCCTGGGAATCGGTGGTGGACATCACCGGCAGCCGGTCGGGTTTCGTTGAGCGCTACGACGGTTTCACCGAGACGAATGTTGTCCGCTTCCTGCTGGTCGACGAAGCGAACCCCGGCTCCATCCTGGCGTCCCTGGCGCAGGCACGCACGATTCTGCGCGCCGCTCGCGATGTCATGCCACGCGAGGTCTGGGAGGAGATCAACAAGCTGTACTGGTTCGTGCGCGACACCGATGCGAGCACGCTGGAACGGCGCAAGCGCGGGGAATTCCTGGACACGGTGATTCGTGGCTGTCTGCTGGTCGACGGGATGATCGGCGAGAACATGTCGCATGATCTGGCGTTCCGCTTTCTGCGCCTGGGCTCGAACCTGGAGCAGGCGGACATGACCTCGCGCATCGTCGATGCCTCCGCGCTGGGTCTGCTGCCGCCGCGTGACGATGAGCTGCTGCCGTTCTCCAACATCCAGTGGCGCAGCGTGCTGCTGTCGCTGACCGCGTATCAGATGTATCGCCGCCACGTGCGCAAGCGCGTGTCCGGCCCCAAGGTCGTGCAGTTCCTCACGCAGAACCGGGATTTCCCGCGGTCGATCGCGTGGAATCTGGACAGCATCTGTCACACCCTGGCCCGGCTGCCCAATCATGTGTCACCGCTGAACGTCGCGAGAACGCTGCGCGCCCGCGTCTGCGGGGCGGACCTGACGGTCTTGCCGCAGTCCCAGGTCTCCGACTACATGGACGAGTTGCAGGCGAAGCTGGCCGAGCTCAGCAACGTGATCACGGAGCACTACTTCCGGCCCGAGCTGGCGCCGGATGCGATGAGTCAGTCGCAGTAACTCGCCGGGTCAACACCCGCGATACAAATACAACGGAGACGTACATGGCCACCATCGAGTTCTTCTGGGACCCGGTCAGTCCTTACACCTATCTGGCGGCAACGCAGCTGCCAAAGCTGGCAACCGACTGTGGGGCGTCCCTGGTCTACCGGCCGTTCCTGCTCGGCGGCGTGTTCCAGGCCACGGGCAATCGTCCGCCGCTCACGGTCGCCAGCAAGGGCCGCTACATGATGGGCGACCTGCAGCACTGGTCGCGGTTCTACGCGGTGCCGGTGACGCCGCCGGAGAACTTTCCGGCCAACTCGGTCCGCGCGCTGCGGGCGGCGCTGGTCGCCGAGGAGCAGGGCGTTGGCGAGGCGTTCGCGCAGGCCATCATGCGCGCCTACTGGGGCGAAGGCCGCGATATCGCCAGCGAGGATGTGCTGGCGGATGTCGCGCGGTCCGTCGGCCTGGACCCGGAGCAGGCACTGGCCGCGAACGGGCGTGATGATATCAAGGCGGCACTCAAGGCCAATACCGAGGAGGCCGTGGCGCGCGGCGCGTTCGGCGCCCCCAGTTTCTTCGTCGGCGATCAGCTGTTCTGGGGCAACGATCGCCTGGAGTTGTTGCGGGCGCATCTGACGCGCGCGGCTGCTTGAAATTGCCTGCCGGGAGCATCCAGCCGGCCGGCGCGCGATCGTCGGTGCTGCGAGTGCGCGGTTTGCGCTACCACCTGTGGCACTGGGGCCGGCCCGACAAGCCACTGCTCGTGTGCTGCCACGGCTGGCTGGATACCGGCGGGAGCTGGCAGTTCGTCGGCTCGGCGCTGGCCGAGCAGTTTCATGTCGTCGCGCCGGACTGGCGGGGCTTCGGGTTCAGCGAGTGGTGTGGTGACCACTACTGGTTCCCGGACTACGTCGCCGATCTCGACAACCTGCTGTGTCAGCTCAGCCCGACCGACCCGGTGCTGCTGGTCGGGCACAGCATGGGCGGGCAGGCGACCAGTCTGTTCGCCGGCGTCCGGCCCGACCGGGTCCGGCGTCTGGTCCTGCTGGATTCGCTGCTGCTGCCGGACGCGCCGCCCGAGCGTGCACCGAAAGCGCTGGGCGGCTGGCTGGATGCATTGCGTGATCCGCCGCAGCAACGGGTCTATCCGTCGTTCGAGGAGTTGGCGCGGCGCATCGCCAAGCGCAACACCCGCCTCACCCCGGAGCGCGCGCTGGCTGTCGCGCGCGTCTGGGGGCGGGAGCGCGCCGATGGCCAGATCGAGTTGCTCGCCGATCCCCGCCATCACACGCACAACCCCATTCTTTATCGGGCCGCCGAGTCCTACGCGGTGTGGAAGCAGGTCACCGCGCCCACGTTCTTCCTGGATGCGGCGGATTCGCCGCTGCGCAAGATGACCGGGGAAGACGAGCTGGCCCGGCGCCGAGCCTGTTTCGCCGATCACCGACAGGTCGTCATCGACGACTGTGGACACATGATGCATCACGATCAGCCGGAGCAGGTCGCGGACGAGATTGTCCGTTTTCTCCATGCGTGAATCGGAGCATTGCCTGGACTGATCGCGCAGGGTTTGCGGTGCGGTCGGTGCAACCCTATCCTCGATATGGATTGCCGTCCGGCCTGCACCGCCGTTGTCGACTCGGGGCATCGCGACACGAACCAACCGGTGCGCTTTGTTGTCGACTCGGTACGGGTT
>NZ_CAXFCL010000130.1:0-2074 GCF_964000955.1 uncultured Abyssibacter sp. | reverse complement strand
TCCACGCCAGGGAACTTGGCGAACGGGAACACGGATTCCTTGACCGAGAAATACTCCGGCGCGTCGATGGACTGGATGCCCTGCTCGTCCAGCGTCCGCCCCAGCATGCAGCGCGCGGCGATCTTCGCCAGCGGATGCCCGGTGGCCTTGGACACGAACGGCACCGTGCGCGAGGCGCGCGGGTTGACCTCGATCAGGTAGACCTCTTCGTTCTTGACCGCGAACTGCGCGTTCATCAGGCCGACCACGCGCAACGCGCGCGCCAACGCCTGAACCTGTCGGCAGATCTCGGCGCGGACCGCGTCGGACAGCGAGTGCGGCGGCAGCGAGCAAGCCGAGTCACCGCTGTGCACGCCCGCCTGCTCGATATGTTCCAGCAGACCGGCCACCACCACCGACTCGCCGTCGGAGATGGCATCCACGTCGACTTCCACGGCATCCTCGAGGAAGCGGTCCAGCAGCACCGGCGCGTCGTTGGAGACCTGCACGGCGGTGCGCATGTAGCGCTCCAGCTCGACATCCTCGTAGACGATCTCCATGGCGCGACCACCCAGCACGTAGCTGGGACGGACCACCATCGGATAACCGACCTGGGCGGCTAGCCGCAGGGCCTCGGCTTCCGATCTCGCCGTCTTGTTCGCCGGCTGACGCAGCTCCAGTCGCTCCACGAGCTGCTGGAAGCGATCGCGGTCCTCGGCCAGATCGATGGAATCCGGGCTGGTGCCGACGATGGGCGCCCCGGCGGCTTCCAGCCGACGCGCCAGCTTCAGCGGCGTCTGCCCACCGTACTGGACAATCACCCCGTCCGGCTTCTCGACGTCAATGATCTCCATGACGTCCTCGAAGGTCAGCGGCTCGAAGAACAGGCGATCCGACACGTCATAATCGGTCGACACCGTCTCCGGGTTGCAGTTGACCATGATGGTCTCGAACCCGTCCTCGCGCAGCGCCAACGAAGCATGCACGCAGCAGTAGTCGAATTCGATGCCCTGCCCGATCCGGTTCGGCCCGCCGCCCAGCACCATCACCTTGCGGCGGTCGCTGGGCCCGGCTTCGCAGGCCTCGTCATACGTCGAATACATGTACGCGGTCGCCGACGGGAATTCCGCGGCGCAGGTGTCCACCCGCTTGTACACCGGGCGGATGTCGAACTGGTGGCGTCGCGAACGCACCGCCTCTTCCTGCGTGCCCAGCAGCTTCGCCAGCCGGCGATCGGAAAAGCCCATGCGCTTGAGCTGGCGCATCTCCACCGCGTCCAGCTCCGCCAGCGTGCGCCCCGACAGCGAGCGCTCCGCCGCGACCAGTTCCTCGATCTGATCGAGGAACCAGGGGTCGATGGAAGTCGCGCCATGGACTTCGGACAGGCTCATGCCGGCGCGGAAGGCATCGGCAACCGACCAGATGCGATCGGCGCGCGGCGTGGTCATCGCCTCGATCAGTTCGGGGCGCGCGGCGTCGGCATCGGACAGATCGTGCTTTTCGTCCAGACCGTCGGCATCGATCTCCAGACTGCGCAATGCCTTCTGGAACGATTCCTGGAAGTTGCGACCGATGGCCATGGCCTCGCCCACGGACTTCATCTGCGTGGTCAGCCGGTCGTCCGCCATCGGGAACTTCTCGAAGGCGAAGCGCGGAATCTTGGTGACCACGTAGTCGATGGTCGGCTCGAAGCTCGCCGGCGTGACGCCGCCGGTCATGTCGTTGGCCAGCTCGTCCAGCGTGTAGCCGACGGCCAGCTTGGCCGCGACCTTGGCGATCGGGAAGCCTGTGGCCTTGGATGCCAGCGCGGAGGAACGTGACACGCGCGGGTTCATCTCGATGATGACCAGACGGCCGTCCTCGGGATTCACCGCGAACTGCACGTTGGAGCCGCCGGTCTCGACGCCGATCTTGCGCAGCACGGCCAGCGAGGCGTCGCGCATGATCTGGTATTCCTTGTCGGTCAGCGTCTGCGCCGGCGCGACGGTGATGGAGTCGCCGGTGTGCACGCCCATGGGGTCGAAGTTCTCGATGGCGCAGACGATGATGCAGTTGTCGTTCTTGTCACGAACGACCTCCATCTCGTATTCCTTCC
>NZ_CAXFCL010000129.1:0-8411 GCF_964000955.1 uncultured Abyssibacter sp. | reverse complement strand
TCCTCGCTAGCCGGAAACGACACCTCGACGATGAGCTTGTCCAGCCGGGGCAGCGTGTTCAACGCCGTCCAGAAGGAGTCATTGGTCGCGGTATCGCCGGAAAACGCGAAGGTCGAACGGCCGTCCTGCACGACATAGCCGACGGCGGGCACGGTGTGCTGCACGGCGATCGGCGTCAGGCGCAGGCCGTCTACGTTCACCGACCGACCCTGCTCGACCCGGGCGAAGCGCATCGTCGGCTCCTCCTCGCTGGGCAGCTTGGAGAAATCGGGCCACAACGCCCAGTTGAACAGGTGGTTGCGGAGCACATCGAGCGTGGAGTCGGTGCCGTGGAGCGTCACGCCGGAGCCTTCGGCGTCATAGACGACATCCATCAGAAACGCGGCACCGGCGACATGATCCAGATGCGCGTGGGTGAAGAAGATGTGGCGCACGGCTTCCATGGCCGCGGGCGACAGATCGCAGACACCGGTGCCCGCATCCAGCAATGTCGTCCCGTTCACCAGAAACGACGTTGTCCGAAGACCGGGCCCCACTCCGCCGTTGCAGCCAAGCACCTTGATGTTCATCCCGTGTCTCTGCCGGACCGTGCCCGGATGCTAGCACAGGGCTTCCGGCCGCCTGTGCCGAGTCGGGCGGGCCTGTGCCATCATTCGATCCTCCACTTCGATCCACCATCTCCCGCCGTTCATGGATACCCTGCTTACCGTGCTCGCACTGATCGCGTACGTGATCGCGGCGATCGGTTCGTCCGGCGAAAACCTGAAGCCGTCACAGCTGGTGGCCGGCAGCGTCGGCGTGCTGCTGCACGGCGGGTATCTGCTGATGCCGCTGCTCGGCGGAGACGGCATCCATCTCGGTATCGCGTCGGCACTGTCGCTGGTCACCTGGCAGTCCGCGCTGATGCTGTTGCTGTTCGCGGCAAGGGAGCCGGTGGGCGGCATCGCCCGCTGGGTTTTCCTGGCGGCTCCGGCGGGCCTGCTGATCGACTGGCTGGCACCGGGCAGTGCTCCGAACGTGGTGCTCGACAGCTGGCTGCTGACCGCGCATGTGGTCTGCTCCGCGCTGGCCTACGGCGTGCTCACCCTCGCGGCCATGCAAGCCATCGCGCTGTGGGTGCGCAATCGCGGACTGCACGATCATCCCGGTGAACCGACGCGCCTGGCCGCCGTGCCCTTGCAGACCATGGAGCGCATTCTGTTCCAGATGATCGGGCTCGGCTTCTCGTTGCTGACGCTGAGCCTGGCCAGCGGCCTGGTGGTCACGCGGGATGTCATGGGCCAGCATCTGGCGCACAAGCTGGTGTTCACCGTGGTTGCCTGGGCCGTATTCGCGGCACTGCTGGCGGGGCGCTGGCGGCTCGGTTGGCGCGGCAGAACGGCCATCCGCTGGATGGGCACGGGGTATGCGGTGCTGGGCATGGCCTACTTCGGATCCAAGTGGGTTCTGGAGTCGCTGATGCACACACACTGGGGATGAACGCACCGGGTTGACTTGACAGCACGCATCCGGATTTTCAATTCTGCCTGTCGGGTGCTTTTGCTAGCTCATGCGCATCGGCCGCGTGCGTGAGCTAGCGAAAGAATTCAAGGTCGATTGGGCGAGGCCCCTACGCGTTGGACGACATTCCGTTAACGGTCCTGTTCGGACTGCTGGCAGCACTGCTGGTGTTGTCGGCGTTCTTTTCGGGTTCCGAAACTGCGCTGATGACGGCGAACCGCTACCGGTTGCGCCACCTCGCCAAATCGGGTCACCGTGGCGCCGCCCTGGCCAACCGGCTGCTGGAGCGTCCTGATCGCCTGATTGGCGTGATCCTGCTCGGCAACAACCTCGTCAATATCGGCGCCTCGGCCATCGCCACCGTGATCGGGCTGCGCCTGTACGGCGATGCCGGCATCGCCGTCGCCACGGGCTCGCTGACGTTGCTGGTGCTGATCTTCTCTGAGGTCACGCCCAAGACCCTGGCAGCGCTGCATCCGGAGCGCATCGCCTTCCCCGCCAGCTATGTCTACTGGCCGCTGCTCAAGCTGGTCTACCCGTTCGTGTGGCTGATCAACCTGATCGCCAACGGCGTGCTGCGGCTGATCGGGGTGACGCCGGAAGACGCGGCGATGCACAGCCTGTCCTCGGAGGAACTGCGCACGGTGGTGGCGGAAACCGGGGCGATGATTCCGCAGCGACATCAGCGCATGCTGCTGTCCATCCTCGACCTGGAAAAGGCCACAGTCGAGGACATCATGGTGCCGCGCAACGAAATCGTTGGCCTGGACATCTCCGATCCGCTGGACAAGATCATCGACGAATTGAGTCGCAGCCAGCACACGCGCCTGCCGCTGTTCGACGGTTCGGTCGAGGAATTGAAGGGTGTGGTGCATCTGCGCCGGGTGATTTCCGCGGCCACCGAGGGCACGCTCACCCACGACACGCTGCTGTCGCTGGCGCGCGAACCGTACTTCATTCCCGAGGGCACGCCGCTGAACCAGCAGCTGCTGAACTTCCAGAACCAGAAGCGCCGGATCGGCTTCGTCGTCGACGAGTACGGTGACATCCAGGGACTGGTGACGCTGGAGGACATCCTCGAGGAGATCGTCGGCGAGTTCACCACCGATCCGGCGACGCGGATGAAGAACGTTTACCTGGACGCAGACGGCACCTATCTGGTCGACGGCAGCGTAACCGTCCGCAGCCTCAATCGAACCATGGGCTGGAAACTGCCGGTGGGCACGGCGCGCACGCTCAACGGCGTGATCCTCGAACAACTGGAAGACATCCCCAAGCCCGGGACGACTCTCAAGCTGCGTCAGTACGTGCTGGAGATCGCGCAAACCAAGGCGAACGCGGTGAAGATGGTCCGCATCCGCCCGCCCGGCGTCACGCCAACGACCAGCTCCTGAGCGGTCCGGCGCGGTCTACAGGGCGTCCAGCGCCTCGGACAGCCGCCTCACGCCAACCACCTCGATGCCGTCGACCGCGCCCGCGCGGGGGCGGTTCGCCGCCGGAACAATCGCGCGCTTGAACCCGTGCTTGGCGGCCTCGCGGATGCGGTCCTCACCCCCGGGCACCGGACGGATCTCCCCGGACAGGCCGACCTCGCCGAACACCACCCAGTCATGCGGCACCGGCCGGTCCCGGAAGCTGGACAGTGCGGCCAGCAAGACCGCGAGATCGGCGGCCGTCTCGGTGACGCGAACACCGCCGACGATGTTCACGAACACGTCCTGATCGGCCATCGCGATGCCACAGTGGCGGTGCAGAACGGCCAGCAGCATCGCCACCCGCTGGCCGTCCAGGCCCACGGCGACGCGGCGCGGATTGCTCAGATGCGAGTTGTCCACCAGGGCCTGGCATTCAACCAGTAACGGACGCGTGCCTTCACGGGTCACCAGCACGGCGCTGCCCGGCACCGGCTGGGTGTCGCGGGTCAGGAAGATCGCCGACGGATTGCTGACCGGCTTGAGTCCGGTCTCGGTCATTGCGAAGATGCCCAGCTCGTTAACCGCGCCGAAACGGTTCTTCACCGCGCGGATCAGGCGGTAACGACTGCCCTGGTCGCTTTCGAAATAAAGCACCGTGTCGACCATGTGTTCGAGCACGCGCGGCCCGCCGATCGCGCCCTCCTTGGTCACGTGACCGACCAGAAACACGGTCGTCCCGGTCTGCTTGGCGAAACGCACCAGCCGCGCCGCCGATTCGCGCACCTGCGAGACCGAGCCAGGGGCGGAATCCAGCGCGTCGGTCCACATGGTCTGGATCGAGTCGATCACCATGACCCGGGGCTTGAGCCGCTGCGCCTGATCAAGAATCGCCTCGACCTGTGTATCGGCCAGCAGCGGCAGTGTCGTGTCACCCGCGCCGAGACGACCGGCCCGCATCGACACCTGGGACAACGACTCCTCGCCGGTGACGTACATCGACGGCTGCGTGGCGTGAATGGCGCAGAGCAGTTGCAGCAGCAGCGTGGACTTGCCGATGCCGGGGTCGCCACCGAGCAGATTCACCGATCCGGCCACCAGCCCGCCGCCGAGCACGCGATCCAGCTCGGTCAGGCCGGTGGGCGTGCGGGCCATCGCATCCTGCTCGACCTCGTTGAGCGGCTTGAGCGCGGTGGTGCCGGCATAGCCGCCGGCCCGGCTGCTCCGGCGACCGGACGATGGCGGTTCGCCGGGCGCCTCGACCAGCGTGTTCCACTCTCCGCAGGCGGCACATTGACCGGCCCACTTCGGCGACTCGGCCCCGCAGGACTGACAGAAGAATCGGGTTTGGGATTTGGCCATTCGAATCGGGTTGTGGCCGCCCGCCCGCAGACTCGCCTTCGCAAGCCCGGCCGGCACGGCGGCAGGATGAATCGCAGAGGCCGCAGACAGCGTCACAGTCCCCCGCTTCGGGTGGAGTGAACTGACTGGTGTTCTCTGGGTGAGCCTCCTAGACTGCACCAGATCAACGCGCAAGGGGAGTGCGTGCTTTGAAGCGCAACATTCTGGGGTCGGATACCGCGTTCGGCCTGATCATGACCGTGGTATTCGCGATCCTCGCCTACGGCGTCTGGGGCTCGGTGTTCCAGGGACTGGAACGCTGGGGCTACGATCTCGGTGTCCGTGCATCGGACAAGCCGCCCAGCGACCGGGTCGCCGTCGTGGCCATCGACGACGCCAGCATCGCCAATCTCGGCCGCTGGCCCTGGCCCCGCGATCTGCATGCCGAGATGATCAAGACGCTGGCCCAGGGTGGCGCCAAGGGCATTGGCAGCACGGTGCTTTATTCCGAGGCCCAGCGCGACGCCGGACTCGCCTACATCGATGCGCTGGTCGAATCGTTCATGCAGTCCTCGCTGGTCAATCAGGTCCCGCAGGATGTCGCCGGTCTGCGCGCCGAGATCGACAAGCTGCAACCCGGCGGGCGCAACCAGGACGCGGTGACCGCGCTGCAATCGATTAACCGCGAGTCGGCGCTGACCAACACGCTCAACCAGGACATCGAGAACATCGCCGTGCAGTTCCTGCAGGCGCAGGATGCCCTGCACACCGACGCCAAGCTGGGAGCGGCGTTCCGCGACGCCGGCAACGTCGTCCAGGCGATGCTGTTCCAGCTCGGCCAACCGCAGGGGCGTCCCGACCAGCCGCTGCCGGACTACGTGCAGGCGCAAGCATTGACCAACGTCGTCGGCGGTGACGTCTCGCCGATTCCGACGCTGTCCGGCCTGTCGCCGATTCCGGCGATCGGCGAATCCGCGGCCGCGATCGGGCATCTGAGTCTCACCGCCGACGTCGACGGCGCGCAGCGCTACGAGCCGCTGGTGCTGGAGCATTTCGGCACCTACTACCCGTCACTGCCGCTGATGCTCGCCGCACGCGCGCTGAACCTGGAGGCCGGCGACATCGAGGTACGGCTGGGCGAAGGCGTCCGGCTCGGCGGCCTGCAGATCGACACGACGCCCGACCTGCGCATGTACAACTATTTCTACGGCGAACAGAACGGTGCGCCGCCCTTCCCCGTCGACTCGTTCTTCGACGTGCTGGTCGGCAACATTCCGCCGAACAAGTACAAGGACAAGCTGGTGCTGATCGGGGCGTCGGCGGCGGGCATCGGCGACAGCATCGCCACCCCGGTTTCCGCGCACATGGCACCGGTCGTATCGCTGGCGCACACCGTGTCCAGCATTCTCGAGGAACATTTCTTCGTCCGTCCGAACTGGGCCGCCTGGGCCGGCCTCGGCGCGTTTCTCGCCGCCGCGATCTGGCTGGTCTTCGGCCTGCCGCGCGTGGGCGCTGGCGTCTCGGCGGGCATTACGCTGGTGCTCGCGCTGGGCCTGTTCATCGCCGAGTTCGTGCTGATGGTCACCCAGTCCATGTGGGTCCCGCTGCTGATCCCGGTGGTGTTCCTCGTGCTCGGGCACGTCGCGATGACGGTCAAGCGGCTGCGGGTCACCGAACGGCTCAAGGTCGCCTCGGAACTGGAAGGCGCCGAGTCCAACAAGATGCTGGGTCTGGCCTTCCAGGGCCAGGGTCAGCTGGACATGGCTTTCGACAAGTTTCGCAAGTGCCCGATCGACGACAGCCTGCTGGATGTGCTGTACAACCTCGGGCTGGACTACGAGCGCAAGCGTTCGTTCGGCAAGGCGCATGCGGTGTACCAGTACATGGCCCAGCACCAGCCGAATTTCCGCGATCTCCAGGACAAGCTCAAGCGCGCCAAGCAGTTGGAGGAGACCGTCATTCTCGGCGGCGGCTCCGGTGGCGCCGGCGCCACGCTGATCACCGGTGGCGACGACATGGAAAAGCCCATGCTCGGCCGCTACGAGGTGATCAAGGAACTGGGCAAGGGCGCGATGGGCACGGTTTATCTGGGCAAGGATCCCAAGATCGGCCGCACCGTCGCCATCAAGACCATGGCCTTGCAGCAGGAATTCGAGGAAGACGAGCTGGAAGACGTGAAGGCACGGTTCTTCCGCGAGGCGGAGACCGCAGGCCGGCTGGCGCATCCGAACATCGTCACCATCTTCGACGCTGGCGAGGAGCACGATCTCGCCTACATCGCGATGGAGTTCATCAAGGGCTACGACCTGACGCGGCACACCAAGTCCGCCAGCCTGCTGCCGGTTCCCGACGTGATCAAGCTGGTCGCCGACGCCGCCGACGCTCTGGACTACGCCCACAACCAGAACATCGTTCACCGCGATATCAAGCCGGCCAACCTGATGTGGCTGCCGGACGACCACGTGATCAAGGTGACCGACTTCGGCATCGCCCGTATCACCGACGCATCCAAGACCAAGACCGGCATGGTGCTGGGCACGCCCTCCTACATGTCTCCGGAACAATTGTCCGGGCGCAAGGTCGACGGGCGTTCCGACATCTTTTCGCTGACCGTGACGCTTTATCAGTTGCTCACCGGGCAGTTGCCGTTCCAAGCGGATTCCATGGCCACCCTGATGTACAAGATCGCCAACGACCCGCACGCGCCCGTCGCCACGCTGCGACCGGATCTGCCCGAAGGCATCGAGTCGATCCTGGAAGCCGGTTTGCAGAAGGAATTCGAGAAGCGCTATGCGCGGGCCGCGGAGCTGGCCCAGGCCCTGCGGGCGCTCTCGGTAGCTCACTGATGCCCAGCGGCCTTCGAGGCGCGATCGACTTCGCGATGGAGTCGGATGTCGGTCGCGTTCGTAGCAACAACGAGGACGCCATCGGCGCCGATGAGGATCTCGGCCTGCTGATCCTCGCGGACGGCATGGGCGGCTACAAGGCCGGGGAGATCGCCAGCGGCATGACCGTGGCCAGCGTGCTGGAAACCGTGCGCAAGCAGCTCCCGTCATTGCGCTCGGACGACCGCGAAGAGGATCACTCGCCGCAGGCCCTGCTGCTGCGCGAGGCGCTGGAGGCCGCCCACACCTCGGTCTATCACGTCTCCCGCTCGCAGAAGCAGTGCGAAGGCATGGGCACCACGGCCGTCGTGCTGCTGTTTCGCGACGATTGCATCGCCGTCGCCAGCGTCGGGGACTCGCGCCTCTATCGCCTGCGCGATCGGGAAATCCAGCAAATCACCCATGACCATTCGCTGGTGCAGGAGCTGATCGACCGCGGCTTTTATACACAGGAGGAAGCCGAGCAGAAGGTGGCTCGCAACATCGTCACCCGTGCTCTGGGCATCGAGCCGGAAATCCAGGTGGACCTGATCGAGGAGCCGGCGGAAGTCGGCGACATCTATCTGATGTGTTCGGACGGTCTCAGCGACCTCGTGGAGTCCGAGAAGATCCGCTTAACCCTGCTCCAGTTTGCTGATAACCTCGAAAATGCCGCCGCCGAGCTCGTTCGGCAGGCCAACATGGCTGGCGGCAAGGACAACGTTTCAGTGGTGGTGGCACGCGTGAACCGGCCATTCGCGGAAAGGCGAAGCTGGCTGGACCGCGTGAAAAGCTGGCTATGACGGGCTGCATCGCGCCCGGGGGACATCCGGACCGGGTCGACCGCGTCTGACAGGCAGGGAGAGAGGCGCTAGGCCATGAGCAAACTGATCGTCACCGACGGCAACGACGTGCTGGACACGGTGGAACTGACACCGGAGCGCATCACCATCGGCCGCCACCCCGACAACAGCGTCCAGCTGGACGACCGCGCCGTCAGCGGCCATCACGCGGTGATCGTCAACATCATGTCCGAGTCCTTTCTCGAGGATCTGGACAGCACCAACGGAACGCTGGTCAACGGTCGCAGAATCGCCAAGCACCCGTTGTCTCACGGCGATGTCATCACGCTGGGGCATCACACGCTGAAATACGAATCCGACGTCCAGATCGACGAGGACGCGCTGGAGCAGACGATGATCCTGCGTCCGGGCCAGATCGCCGCGGCGGCGGGCGAACCCCTGGGGTCGGTCACCGCCGCCCCGCCGCCGGCGGAAAAACCGCAGGTGGGAAC
>NZ_CAXFCL010000128.1:0-8718 GCF_964000955.1 uncultured Abyssibacter sp. | reverse complement strand
TCCTGCTCAAACCCGACGAAGACCGGACGATGGCGCCGCAGCGCGTAGCCCTGGTTGGCCACGAAGGTCTCGGAGTACGCCAGCAGACGCTTGCGGAACACCAGCGCCGCAGGTTTTCCAGTCTCTGGTGTCATCCGGAAGCCCGGACGGATCTGACCAGGTCGAGCCCGCTCGGAGCACCCCAAAACACGGATCGTCGCATGCGCTTCAGTATACTCGGCCTACCCCGAACATCCGGCACGCCGTGACCGATCGCCACGAATCCTCCGTCATCATCAGCACCTACAACCAGCCCGACTGGTTGGAAAAGTGCCTGTGGGGATTCGCCTACCAGCGGGATCGCCGGTTCGAGGTAGTCATCGCCGACGATGGTTCCCGGCCCGAGACACGACAGCGCGCGGAAGCCGTCTGCGACCATTTCGACCTGCCGCTGAACTACGTCTGGCACGAGGACGATGGCTTCCAGAAATGTCGCATCCTGAACAAGGCGATTCTTGCCGCGCGGTCGGACTACCTGATTTTCACGGACGGTGACTGCATCCCCAAGCCGGATTTCATCGCCACCCATTTGTCGATGCGACGGCCGGGGCATTTCCTGTCCGGGGGCTACTTCAAGCTCCCGATGTCCACCAGCGAATGCATTGGCGAGGACGATGTCGCATCCGGGCGCGTCTTCGATGGCGCGTGGCTGCGCGCGCACGACGTCACCGCGCCGTGGAACAAGCTGCTGAAGATCACCGCCACGCCCCGGCAAGCCCGGTGGGCCAACCGGCTGACGCCGGCCAATCGCTCGTGGAACGGCAACAACTCGTCCACCTGGCGATCACTTGCCATCCAGGTCGGCGGGTTCGACGAGCGCATGGGTTACGGCGGCCAGGACCGTGAATTCGGCGAACGGCTGATGAACGCGGGCATCAAGCCGATCATGATGCGCTACTCCACCGGCATGCTGCACCTGGATCATTCTCGCGGCTACCGGAACGAGGAAGGCATCCGCAAGAATCGGGCGATCCGGGCGGAAACGAGGCAATCGCGTCGCACGGTCACGGAATTCGGCCTCAATCTTCACGAGGCCACGCCGCCGAGTTGAGCCGGCACCTGTTAAGGAAGCACTGATTTATTCACGCCGCCAAGTTGCCGCGGGAAAACCGGCTCCGTCTTGGTGGTGTGAATAAATCAGTGCTTCCTTAACTCAGGGCATCGACGGATTGTGACGCCGCCAGGTCATCCACCGACGCCGAGCTTTCCAGTTCGAGGGCTGGATACGCAGGATCTCCCGCATCGTCGCATGGGCGGATTCGAAGTCACCGGCCTTGCGCTGGCGGGTGGCCACGCGATGCAGATGCATCACGAAAACCTGGGGATGCGCGGCGAGATACGCCCGATTCTTCTCGACGACGCGCGCGTCGGATGCGTTCTTGCTCGCGTAGTCGCTCCCGTCGCTCGCTCGCGGTCCATCATGCTCGCGAAACCATACGGTCGGGGCGGCCAGCCGCACCCCGGGATGGTCATGGCTGATCAACCGGTAGATCAGATCGCGGTCTTCGGAGACGCAAAGCGCCTCATCGAATCCATCAAGCGCGACAAACGTCTGGCGATGGACGGCGAGACCGCTGGTCACCAGCTTGGCCGCCGCCAGGTGAGCCTGTTCACCGGATGATGGCCCAACACGCAACGACTCCGCGTTTTCCCTGCGCTTGAGCACACCTTCACCATCGGTCATCCACCGCGCGCCCCACAGCCAGCGGACATCCGGATTGTCACGGACGGCGACCTGCATCTGCCGCAGAACCTGACCATACAATCGATCATCGTCGTCCAGGAACAGAACCCATTCGCCGCGAGCCTGCCGCACCCCGAAATTGCGCGTTCCAGCGACACCGGTCCCGGTCTCGCCCTCCGCGACATGAAAAACCCGGACCCGATCGTCGCTCAGCGTCGCGAGCCACTGTTCGGTGCCATCGGTGGAACCGTCGTCAACAACCACCAGCTCCCAGTCGGTCTCCCCCTGAGCGAACACGCTACCGATCGCATCGGGTAGCAGCTGCATCCGGTTCCGCGTTGGCAGGACGATGGACCAGGTCATCGGATCATTCACCCGCATCCGGCAGGCCAAAGCGATCGACCAGCTGCTGGTGGGCCTCGGTATCCAGCGCGTCGAGCACCTGCTCCTTGTCCTCGTCCGGCACCAGCGCCTCGAACTTGGATTCCGGCATCTCGATCGGGTCGGAGGAGTTGGCGAGGTGCGGCCGGCTGCGCGAGATCACCTGATCCAGCTCGCCGCTGTCGGTCAGTTCGGGCACGTAGGGAATGTCCAGTTGACGGCACAATCGGCGCAACGTCACCTCCGGCACCCGAGCAAGAGACTCGAATTCCACAAACGCGTGCCCTGGGCTGTCCACGTAACGCAAGGACTCGTGAATCGCCCGATTCCAACGCTGCACGCCGTCCATGGGATCACGCAACCGAGACGCCGGGTGCAGATACTTGAACGCGCGGTCGAGAATCGACCCCAGGACGTCCTCTCCGCGTCTGAAGATGTGAATGAAGCGGGCGTTCGGCATGTACTTGCGAATCACATCCACGTGAAACAGATGCTCCGGTGACTTTTCCAGCCACATCGAGCAGCCAGCCCTCAGCGCCTGTGAATCCAGATAGTCCCGGAAGGTGTCGACCGTCGTGCGGTAGAACAGCGACGGCTTGTACTCAAGCGGCTGCCCGTCCAGACGCATTGCCTCGCAAGTCTTCCGCAAACCATGCCGCTCCTTGCCGGTGGTCAGGCCCAACCTGGCCAACCAGCCACGACGGGAACCGACCGTATTGCGAAAAAACTCGGTCTCCGGAGTGGAATAAATGTCCGGGTGCCGCGCGAGCGCGACCTGAAGCAGCGTCGTTCCGGAGCGCTGACAGCCGAACATGAACAATCGCCGTTCAATCCGGTTGTGGGTTGAAGCTTCGTGCATGGGTGCGTCCTGGAAACGCGATGAGGCGTATCTGCGCGCGTAACATCTACAGGATCGCACATCCTGTTTCGCTAGCTCGACCACGGGAACGGAATATCGGCGCCGTAGCCATCGGACGCTCCGGCCCCTGACGCCCGACACGGACCCTGAGCCTGCAACCAGCGGTCAATGGCCTGAAATCGGCGGACCGGCAGGGTACGATTCAGCGAACGTCAACCGCAATCACGCTTTCCTCGGCCACCCACTCGATCCGTGTCAGACGCTGCCGACCACCGCCTGCTTGATCGCCTGCTGACCCATGCCAGGCATACCCCGTCGGCACCGGCGATCGTCACGTCCGATGGCACGCTCGACTATGCAACCCTGGCCCGTCGCGTCCACGGCTGTGCGGAAGCGCTGATGCAGATGGGCGTCACGTCAGATTCAACCGTCGCGCTTGCCTGCGAAGCCGAGGTCCCGCACCTGATCGCCTCGCTGGCGCTCGCGGCGCTCGGCAGCAGCCAGCTCGCCCTGCCCAGCCACGAACCACCCTCGTTCCGCGACGAACTGGCGCAACGGATCAACGCGACACATCGGCTCGGGGAGGAGGACATCAAGCGCCTGAGCGCCGCTGACACGTCATCGTTATCGGTGACCGACCGACCAGCCAAGGGCTCGGCCGGGCTGATCTATCTGTCGACCTCGGGCACGACCGGTGCACCCAAACTGGTCGTACTGGGTGACAACGATCTGGTCAGTCAGGCTCCGCGCCATATCGGTTCGCCGCAGGAGCGGTTCGCGTGCATCGCGGGCATCGAGCACAACTTTGCCAAGCGCCACCGCCTGTACTGCGTCGCCCAGGGCGCAGCCAACGTGTTTCTTGAGACAACCGGCATCGACACGGTGCCGGCGCAATGCGACGCACTGGAAGTGAACGTGCTGCACGTGTCAGCGTTTCAGGCACGCGATCTGCTCGGTGCGAGAGACTTGGAGGCCCTGCGCAACCTGACGCTCAAGATCGGTGGCTCGCATGTGCCACTCGCGCTGAGAAACGCCCTGATGGACCACATCACCCCGACGCTTTACACGGGCTACGGGACGACGGAGACCGGCGCGATCGCCTTCGCCGGGCCTGGGCAACACGACGCCGAAGAATCCGTGGGCGTTCCGCTATCGGGCATCGAGCTGCGCATCGCGCCCACGGATCCAGATACGCCGACCGCGACGGCGGAAGCGCCGGGCGAGATTCTGATCCGCGCCGATGGTCTTTTTCGTGCCTATCTGGGGAACCCCGGAGAGACGGCTCGCCGCCTGGTGGATGGCTGGTTTCACACCGGCGACCTGGGGTTCCTCGACGCACACAACCGACTGGTCCTGCGGGGTCGTCGGGATGACATGTTCGTGTTCAACAGCATGAACATCTACCCGCAGGAGCTGGAAACCTGCATCCGCCAACACGGCGCTGTCGAGGATGTGGCCGTGGTACCCCGACACTCCGCGGTGCACGGCGCCATCCCGGTCGCGATCGTTCAGGCGAAGACGGGCGCGGCGCTGGACCCGGGCGACCTTCGCAGCTTCGCGCGCGAACGACTCGGGCTGCGATGCCCGCGGCAGTTTGTTCTCGTGGATCACGTGCCGCGCAACCGGACGGGAAAGATTCAGCGCGACGCGGCACAGGCGCTGATTGCCGAATGAAGCCTCCGATCACGCCAGGCGCCGTTCGGCCGACCATTCTGGACGCACTGGACTACGCCAACGCGCTGGGAGACCTCCCGAAATCCGCGATCCGCGCATTCGTCGAGGAGCGCGGCGACATCACGCTGGCCGAGCTGGAATTGAACAGCCTGGCGCGCATGGAACTGCTGATCGCGCTGGAGGTCGAGCACGGAGTTTCAGTGCTTCCCGACGAGCTGGCCGGATTCTCCTCACTGGGTGAACTGGCCCGATGCGTCGCCGCGAGGACGCAGACCGCAAAACCGCCCACGCTCGGCGAGACGGTGATCGCCGTCGACGACACGGCCTCCCCGGCGAACCATCCACAAAGCGTGCGGCTGTACCGGCGTGGACTTCGACTCAGCAGAACGGCGAACCAGCTGAACAAGCTCCACATCAGTCTGGAGAACCGGCTGACGCCGCCGGAGCTCGAGGAAATCCGAACCTGGGCGCGGCAGCCCTCGCCGACCGGTGCCGAACTCCACCCGGACACCAAAGCGTGGCTCGAACGCCTTGATGCCCTGGACGCGCAGTCGCCGCGGGAAGCGCCCGCGCCGTTCCAAGCCTGTCGCGTTGCGCCCGGCATCCGCCATTGCGTCGGCCCGGGCGAGCGCCGGGACAAGTCGCTGCTCCTGTGCTTCACGACGCGCGCCTCGCGCATGATGATGCCGTTGCCCGTGTTCCTGCAGTACATCGACCCGTCGCGTTTCGACCTGTTGATCATCGCCGATGGTCATCGCACAAGCTTCGAAGGCGGTGCTCCCCACCTCGGCACGACACTGGACGAGGTGATCAACACCGTGGGTGAACTCGCGGTGCTGCGAGACTACGCGTCACTGCGCACCCTGGGCTGCAGCGGCGGCGGATACCCGGCGATTGTCGCGGCTCAGCAACTGGGCGCCGAGCTGGGCGTCAGCGTCGGCGGCCGCTTCGAGCACGGCCAACGCCTTGCCCGCTGGCGCAAGGTCAGGCGCACGCGAACCGGAACGAGCGGTCGGGGAATGACCTTGTTGCTGATTTATGGCGCCGAGAAAACGCGGGATCAGAAGTTCGCGACCGCGATCGCACGCGCTTCGGGTGCCACGCGGATGCCGCTACAAGTCGCGGATGACGAGCTCGGTCACCTCGTGCTCGACAAACTCCGCGCCCGAGGCGAGCTGAAGGCCCTGCTGGACGCCACGATCTGCCAGCCAGCACCCGGCCCATCACCTATCCGGTAAACCATCGGGCCATCAGGGCGACACGATCAGCGTCTGCGCAAAATGGTCGGCCGCGGCATCCATCGCCAGCAGGAACCACAGCGGGGAGTACCAGAAGGCATGCGGCGCCAGAGAAATCTCCATCAGCGCCGCCGAGTTGCCCGTCGATCGATACCCCTCCAGCAACGCCCGCGAATGCGAGATCGGCACAACCGTGTCCTGCCGACTATGGATCAACAGCAGATCCGGCTCCGCCTCCTCATCAAGCTGATTCAGGACGGATGCGAACGCGCGCGTCTCCGTGTCGGGAGCGCCTTCGTCGTTCAGAAATTCCGCCCACCAGCTGCGATCGGTCGGCCCGGACTCCGGAGCGAGTGCGACCACCGACTGCACCGCGCTTGAGGCACCGGGCGAGCCACCTGCTCCCTCCAGACTCCCGACGTCGGCCGTCGCCCCCACGAAGGCGGCGAGGTACCCGCCCGCCGAGGCGCCGAACAGTCCGATCGCATCCCGGTCCAGCCCGTAGGCATCGGCATTGGCGCGAACCCAGCGGACAGCCGCCTTGCAGTCTTCGATCGCGCCCGGGAAAAGCGCTTCCGAAGACGTCCGGTATTCGATGCTCGCGGCGGCGATGCCTCGCTCCGCCAACGCGGCCGCCATGGGCCCGAACGCCGCCTTGTCACCGCGCCGAAACCCTCCGCCACGAATGGCGATGACCACGGGCGTCGGCACCGCGATGGGGGTGTCCGGCAGAAACAGGTCCAGGCGTAGCTCCCGATCCTCGTAGCTGGCGTAAACGAGGTCGGGCACCACGGTATGGCGCGGGTGGACCGGCAAGCCCTGATCGCCGGAGCAGCCATGGAGCACGGTGGCCGCGATCAGTACGACGAACGCAAAGCCGCAGCTCGGCCGGCGTCGCTCAGGCGACACCGCTCTCATGCGCGGGAACGCGGCCGAAAGCAGCCAGTGGCGACAAACCCGAGCGTCATGTCCCTAGGTTCGGACGATCCTCACACCCAGATGCAGCGGAATATCCGCCACCGGACCGAAGAATTCCGGGTCCAGCGCGAGATGCTCGGCGGTCACGCCCAGCTCCTTGATATCGGGCAGCGCTCGGAAACCCGCTTCGCGCAGGCCGTCGAAGTAATCGGCGAAGGTCTTGTGAACCATCTGAACGGGGAGCAGCGTTCCGTCGCGCCGGGCGATCTCACCGGGGAAGCGCTCATCAACGCCGCTGAAGTAGCCGCGCCCCCGCACGTCGAAATAAAACGGCGGCGCATGGGTAGTACGAATGAAACCCAGCGCGGGATGAGGCACCGAGAACACGAAGCGGCCACCGGGACGCAACACCCGATGCACCTCGGCGAACGACCTCCGCATCTGATCGACCGTGAGGTAGTTGTAGAGGAACACCGCGACAACAAGATCCATGCTCTGGTCATCAACGGACACCGGCTGCGTCGCGTCCCCCTGCCGGAAGTCGAGACCGTACCCGTCAGCCTCGTCCTGACGCCGAGCCGACGCCACCATCTCTCCGGACAGCTCCACGCCGATGACCCGGGCCGCGCCGCGCCGGGCGAGCTCCCGACTGCAGTAGCCCTCGCCGGCACCGAGGTCCAGCACCGTCTGGCCGGCAACATCGCCGCAAAGCTCGAACACCGGTGGCCGGCCGGTGAAATCCGAGAGGCTCGAGGGCTCGCGGCGGGCCCACTTGTCGGCGTTGACGTCGTAGAGTTTTTCAGTGTCCATGAGCGATTCGGTCGGGCTGGCTGGCGCGGGCGAGCAGAACGTCCCAGAACGCCGTACGCAGGTTCAACGAGGAGATCACACCGAAGCGCACCGCCTCCCTCACATCAGGGTTGTCGCAGAGCTCTTCGGTGATCGCGAGCAGGGACGCCGCATGGCCGTCATCGCATTCGATGTGCAGTTCAAAAAAGTGCTCGTGTTCAGCGGCGAGGCAGGTATGGTCCCGAATCCCCGCGAGCAACTGCCGATAGATGTCGGACACCAGCAGTTCAGTCGCGATGCCGATGGCGCCGATGCCGACACCAACCTGTCCGGACTGACATTTTTGCAGGAACAGATCGCGCCAGACACGCACCGTAGTGCAGGGCACGAACGCCCGCTCGATCGCTTCGGTAACGCCGGTAGCGCGGCGGAAACGATCGAATAGTTCAGCGTGAGGCGTGTGGTCGCAATCCTGTCCGACCAACCCCTGTTCCTCTCTCAGATTTTCCGACAGGACTTCTCGATGCCGCTTGATCGCCAGACCATTGATCACCGCCTGCAGGTAGCTCGTGAAGCCGGAGCTGTACACGTAGTACTGCAACGCGAAGTCTCGCACCGCAAAATCCATGGACGGAAACTCGCCCTGCGCGAATCGCCGCAGGTACGGGTGCCGCACGGCACTGTGCCCCAACGCCTCTGACTTGAGCACCTCGACGAACTCGGCAGCGCTTCCCTGATACAGCAATGCCAGAGAAGACCGAGCGGGCGCTTCAGCCGGTTGATCCACCGGTCGCGTCATCATCATAGGTTTGCCCGTTCGCATGGACAGCCCGGGTCAGCGCGAGCCGCACCCCGCCACCTTTGCCAATTGGGGCGCCGATCCGCCATCGAACCCCGCGGAACGCGCGTGTCCGCGTGCGACCAGCACCCCTCCCCATCGCCGGAGAACTTAGCAGGATTGACGGGGCATTGCCCACATCATCATCCGGCAGACCGAAACTCCATCAGTGGAGCCATCGCGTCCACTGCTCCCGTACCACCGCCGCCGAGCCGGCCATGACCTGCTCCGGCTCCTCGGGCTTCCTGTCGGCCAGCACATGCCGATGCATGCGCGAGCGAATGTCCAGATAGGTGTC
>NZ_CAXFCL010000127.1:0-4069 GCF_964000955.1 uncultured Abyssibacter sp. | reverse complement strand
CACCGGCAATGTCATGCCGCTGGAGCCGGAGTTTGAAGCAACGCCCGCATTCGCCTGGCTCATGGAGCACGCCGGTGCGCACGGATTCACGCTGTCGTTCCCTCGGAACAACCCCTACGGCTACATCTACGAGCCCTGGCACTGGTGCCTGTCGGAGGCGCCTGCGTGAATGAGCGGCCCCGGATTCGAGCCGAGGAGCCGGGCGACATCGCGGCCATTGATACGGTGACGGTTGCCGCTTTCCGTCATGCGCCGCATGCCGACCATACGGAGCAGTTCATCGTCCGGGCCCTGCGGGATGCCGGGCAGCTCACGGTCTCGCTGGTGGCCGAGCAGGGTGGTGCGATCGTCGGTCATGTCGCCGTGTCGCCGGTGACCATCTCCGATGGCGCCGAGGGCTGGTTTGGACTGGGCCCCATCTCGGTATTGCCGGCCATGCAGGGGCGGGGCATCGGCGCCGCGCTCATGAATCACGCGCTGGATGCGTTGCGAGCGCTGGGTGCGGGCGGCTGCGTGCTGCTGGGCGATCCGGCGTATTACGCCCGATTCGGCTTCAAGCCGGTGCCCACGCTCGTGCTGCCGGGCGTTCCGCCCGAGTACTTTCAGGCGATCACGTTCGGCTCGTCGTTCCCGAGCGGGGAGGTCGCCTACCACGAGGCCTTCGAGGCAACGGCCTGATCAGAACCGTCCGCTCTCGGTGTCATGCCGAGGATTCGGCCGTATGATCAGGCGACAACAACAGGGAGACGGACCGGGATGGAACCTGCTCAGGCAATCGTGGCGCCCGTGGTGGCGCTGGCACTGTGGTCGATGGTGATGTGGGCGTGGATGTACTACACCCGGATTCCGGCGATCGTCGCGTCCAGGATGAAGATGGACCCCGACGCGCCCAGAGGCGAGCAGATGGCGCTGCTGCCGCCCAAGGTCCGGTGGAAGGCCGACAACTACAACCACCTGATGGAACAGCCGACCGTGTTCTACGCGGTTGCGTTGGCGCTCGCGGTGATTGGCGCCGGCGACGGCATCAACCTCTACCTGGCCTGGGCCTACGTCGTCATCCGCGTGATTCACAGTCTCTGGCAGGCGCTGGTCAACAAGATCGAGTACCGCTTCGCCTTGTTCGCGTTGTCGAATCTGCCGTTGATCGCCCTTTGCATCAGCGCCGGGATCGCGGTCTGGGCCTGAGGGCCCTGGCCCAGCCTTGGGTCATGTAAGCGCGGCATCGCCCGCGCTCGCAGTCTCGTAACCCCGAATTTTTCCCGCACGCCGGGAGGACGGTCGCTGCTCGCCTGAGGTTGTCTTGAGGCAGCGGTTCGGTGCCGTTTCCCGTTCGCCTTGCCGACCGTTCGTCGGTCTGCGCCCCGAAATGTTTCATCCGCCATGTCCGTTTCCAGATCCGCTTTGCGCATAGGGGACGAGTGGCGTGCCGTGCCCGGCTGATCGATGAACTGATCATCCCGGGGCTGTCGGTTCGCCGGACGGATGAGGCAAAGGGAGTTCTGCATGCGGGGCGGACGATTCGGCAGCAACAGCGGCATTGTTCGCCTGTTCGGCGTGGTGGTGATGGCGATGGCCGTGGCGGCCTGCGACAGCGAGCCGACGACGATCGACCTGACGGGCGTTTCGGACGAACCGCCGATGGTGACGCTGAGCGGCGTGGTGCAGAAGGGTGTCTTCACCGACTTGCAGGTGCTGGCCCGGCAGCAGACCGCCAACGGCACGCCGCTGGAGCCGGTGCAGGCGGAAATCGAATCCGGCGGGCGCTATCGCGTGCCGGTGCAGCAGGGCGCCCTGGTCACGCTGGAGGCCAGCGGCAGCTTCATGGACGAGCTGTCCGGCGAGATCGTCCAGCTCGACAACCCGCTGCTGGCGATGCGTCATGCCACCGGCAACGCCGAGCAGAACATCAACATCCTCAGCCATTTCGGCGCCGAGCGCGCCGGGGCGCTGGCGAAGCAGCAGGGTCTGCTGATGCCGCAATTGATCGAGCAGGGCCAGCGGGACGTGAATCTGGCGCTGGGGTTCGGTGGCAATACCGATCCCGCCAAGCTGGACATGACGCAAATCCCCGCCGGCGCGGATCTGGACGATCCGAATCTGCGTCTGCTGGTGTTCTCAGCGGGGCTGCTCGATCTGCCGCGCGATCCCGGTCGCCTTCCGGCCGAGTGGACGGCGCTTAACGGGCTGATCCAGGGCGGCGTGCCGGAAGACGACCTGGTGGCGGCGTTCGCGCTGTTCAACGGGCTGCAGGTGGCGGAACTGGTTGAGCAGCTCGACGAAAGCCCGGCCCTGGAGTTGCCGGAGGTGGCGATCGACGACGGTCTGCAATGGACCTGCGCGATCACCTGCGATTTCGTCCTGTTCCCGACACCCGGCGTGCATGTCGTGGGCACGGCGGCCTACGAGTCCGCCGGTGACGTCACGATCATCATCCGCCGCGACGGTGATTTGTCGCAGCCGGTGGAACTGGACCTGGACTTCGTCTCCGGCACCGCCGTCGAGGACATCGACTTCGTCGCCGAGGCGCAGCGCGTGACCATCGACGCCGGTCTGGACCGCGAACTGGTGCGGATTCCCGTGCTGATCGATGCGGTGGCCGAGGGCATCGAGTCCTTCACCGCGCAGATCACCGCCGTGGACGCGTCGACCTCGATCAATACGGCGTCAGCCACGGTTTCGATCACCGATGACGAATATCCCGGCTACCGGCGACCAAGCCCGGAATCGATCACGCTGGAATCCGCCTGCTTCGTCTCGGTTGGCGCCGCCAGTGAGCTGGAACCCGACGCCTGTCTCGATCCCGTGCCGGCCTTGCAGGGCCTGATCGGCGCGGCGCCGGAGCTTGCGATGCGTGTCGGCACCGTGCTGCGCAGCGATTGCCAGAGCACGTCGAACTGTCCGCAGCGGCTGCGTGAATATGCGATCGACTATGCGCTGGTAGCGACGGCGAACGGCAGCGAGACCGATCGTGCGCCGCTGGGCACTTACGCCTTTCCGGGCAATGCGGTCCTGCCCGCGGCCGAGCCCGCCGATCCCCAGCCGCAGTTGCTGATCAGCCTCGCGGCGCCGGATGTCGCCGGGCTGGTCGAGCAGGCGGCTGACATGGGCTGGACCCTGACGCTGGAAGCCCGTCTGAGCTTGCCGCCCGATATCGATCAGACATTCGCCGCCGCGGCGCCGGGCCTGCTGCGTCTGTCCGACACCATCCGCTTTGGCGACCGCGATCTGCCGCTGTTGCCGGGCACGGTGACGCTGTCGGATGGGACCTGCGGCGAGGGCAGCCTGGAACTGACCGGCGCCATGCTGACCGATTTGCTCGCCGGCTCGGTAGATCTGAACGAAATCGATCCCGCCGCGCCGCCGGAAGGCTATGCCGTCAGCGGCACGGTTTGCGTGCTGCTGGAGTCGCAGGCCATGGGTGAGCCGCCGCAGCCCGTCGTGCAGACCGGGCAGGTGGATGCGAGCGGATCGTTCTGGCGGCTGCCGGGCGCGCTGGGCGTGCAGGTGCCGGGACTGTCGATCGCGGCGGTACCGGGTCTGGCATTGCTGGGCCAGGCGGATTCGCCGACGCCGACCGTGCTGGTGTCCGAGCAATGGCCGTTCGGCTTGCTGGTCAGCGGCGGGGAACTGAGCGCGGCCGGCCTGACCGTGCAGTACAGCGGTCTGATCGATCCCGGTGCCCGGTCGTACTCGGGTGCCGATCCGCGGGTCAATCCCGAGGCGCGGGCGGAGAACCGCACGTTCTTCCGCAACGCGGCGGGTGGAACCCTGCATCTGTCGGAGAACGGGCTGTCGGGCAGCTTGCAGATGATGGGGGGCTCCGGTCGCACGGCGTTCCCGACCGGTGCCGTCGACTGGCAGGGCTTCACGCTGGAACTGGTGGACAGCGAACTGACCGCGGCCTCCGCCATCGCGTTGAACTACCGCTTTGCGCAATCCACGGATTGTCGCGAGGCCGCCTGTGCCTCGGGCCGGCCGCGTGAGTATGCGGTGTCCGGTTCGTTGGGCATGGCGCCGTCCGGTCAGGCGGCCGGTGAAGTCAGTCTGACCATGGCTTCGGTGCCGGGTT